>DASZUY010000245.1:0-15920 GCA_035547495.1 Parafilimonas sp.
TGAGAATGGGTAAAGGAAAGGGTAATCCTGAATTTTGGGCTGCTGTTGTTGAACCAGGTCGTATTTTATTTGAATGCGATGGTGTAACTGAACAAGTAGCACAGGAAGCAATGCATTTAGCGGCACAAAAACTTCCCATCAAAACAAAGTTTATTGCAAGAAGAGATTTGCAGGCTTAATATAAAAGAATAAATTTTTAGCAATGGCTAACAGAATAGAATTTAATAAGAGTTTGAAAGATTTGAATGAGCAGGATTTAAAAGCTCGCATTACAGAAGATAAGCTTCGTTTAAAGAAGCTGGAATTTGCACATGCAATTTCACCGCTTGAAAATCCTTTAAGCATTCGCAGTTTACGTAAAGACATTGCACGTTTGCAAACAGAATTAAAGAACAGAACATTACAAGCATAATATAATGGCAGAAGAAACGCAATCAGCAGAAACAAAATCTGCAGAAAGAAATTTACGCAAAACAAGAACCGGTGTAGTTCGCAGCAGTAAAATGGATAAGACTATTATCGTTTCTGTTGAAAGAAGGGTAAAGCACCCTATCTATGGTAAGTTCGTGAAAAAGACAACAAAGTTTCACGCACATGATGAAAAAAATGAGTGTGGTGTTGGCGATATCGTGAGAATTATGGAAACTCGTCCGTTAAGTAAAACAAAGCGTTGGCGTTTGGTAGAGATTGTTGAGAAAGCGAAATAGTATTAAGCTGCGAGCTACGAGCCATAAGCTACGGGCTGCAGAAAAAATAAATGTTGTAAATGCTCGAAGCTGAAAGCTGAGAGCTCAAAGCTTAAAAAAATGATTCAGCAGGAAAGTCGTCTAAGTGTAGCAGATAACAGTGGAGCGAAAGAAGTTTTATGTATTCGTGTATTAGGCAACAGCGGTCAAGATTACGCGAAGATTGGCGACAAAATAGTTGTTACAGTTAAAGATGCTATTCCAAGTGGTGGCGTAAAAAAGGGAACAGTTTCTAAAGCAGTTATTGTTCGCACCACCAACAAATTAAGAAGAAAAGATGGTTCTTATATCAGGTTTGATGATAATGCAGTTGTATTACTGAATGCATCAGACGAGCCGCGTGGTACGCGTATTTTCGGACCCGTAGCAAGAGAACTTCGCGATAAAGGTTACATGAAAATTATTTCATTGGCACCTGAAGTTTTATAAAATTAAAGTTGACATCATCTATAAAGAAAAAAAATGAGCAACAGGTTTAAACCAAAGTTTAATATAAAGAAGGGAGACATGGTTATTGTTATCTCTGGTAACAATAAACCACGCAAAGAAGACGGTAAAACAATTTATAAACCACGCAAGGTTCTAAAAGTTTTGCCTGATGATGCACGTATTGTTGTTGAAGGTGTTGGTATGATGACGCGTCATACAAAACCATCAGCAAAAAATACAAAAGGCGGATTGGTAAAAAGCGAAGCTCCTATTCATATCAGCAATGTTATGCTTTGGGATGCAAAAGCAGGTGCACCAACAAAAGTTAAACGCACCCGCAATGAAGATGGAAAATTAGTTCGCACTTCAAAAAAATCAGGGGAGGTAATTAAATAATGGCTGAACAAAAATATACGCCAAGATTGGCAAAGAAGTATAAAGAGGAAGTTATACCTGCTTTAAGTAAAAAGTTTGGTTTCAAAAGCATTATGCAAACACCAAAGCTTGAAAAAATTTGCATTAACCGAGGTGTGAATGGTGCTGTTGCTGATAAAAAATTAGTTGATGTTGCGGTAGAAGAGCTTTCACAAATCAGCGGTCAGAAAGCAGTGCCAACATACAGTAAAAAAGATATTTCAAACTTTAAGTTGCGTAAAGGCATTCCGATTGGCGCAAGAGTAACATTGCGTGGCGAAAAAATGTACGAGTTCTTAGACAGGTTGATTTCCGTTGCCTTACCTCGTGTACGTGACTTTAAAGGCATCAATGATAAATCTTTTGATGGTCGTGGTAACTACACGTTAGGTGTTACAGAACAAATTATTTTTCCTGAAATTGATATTGATAAAGTGAACAAGATTACAGGCATGGATATCACTTTTGTAACAACAGGAAAAACAAATGAAGAAGCATACGAGTTGTTGAAAGAGTTAGGTATGCCGTTTAAGAAGCAATAAATAAATTAAAAATCCGAAATCCGAATTCGGATTTCGAACTTAAATATTCGAATTTTAAAAACAATTATGGCAAAAAAATCAATTGAAGCCAGGCAAAGAAAAAGAGAACGTATGGTTGCTCAATATGCAGCTAAACGTGCAGAATTAAAAGCCGCCGGTGATTACGCAGCTCTTGATAAATTACCAAAAAATGCATCACCTGTTCGTTTGCATAATCGTTGCCAGTTAACAGGTCGTCCGAGAGGATATGTTGGGTATTTTGGTGTATCAAGAATTATGTTTCGCGATATGGCGTTAGCCGGAAAAATACCAGGCGTAAAAAAAGCAAGCTGGTAAAATCAATTTATAATATTTCAATTTGAATTATAATGGTAACTGATCCTATAGCAGATTTTTTAACAAGAGTTCGTAATGCGCAGATGGCTGGTCATCGTGTAGTAGATATTCCCGCATCAAATTTAAAAAAGCGTATCACGGAGATTTTGTACGATCAAGGCTACATCTTAAAATATAAGTTTGAAGATGATAACAAACAAGGCGTAATTAAAATCGCTTTAAAGTATGATCCTCAAACAAAACAGCCTGCTATCCGTTCGCTGGAAAGAGTAAGTCGTCCTGGTTTGCGTCAATATTCTAAACCAACAGATTTCAAAAGAGTAATCAACGGTTTGGGTATTGCTATCGTGAGCACTTCAAAAGGTGTGATGACAGACAAACAGGCGAAAGCACAGAATGTAGGTGGTGAAGTATTATGTCATATTTCATAATTATCAGAAATAAATTATTATGTCTCGAATAGGTAAAGCTCCGGTTAATGTTCCAAAAGGTGTAACAATCACTGTTGGAAAAGATAATGTGATAACAGTGAAAGGACCGAAGGGCGAATTAAAAGAATCAATCGACAGAGATATCACTGTTGAGTCATCCGATGGAGTGGTGAATATCTCGCGCCCAACAGACCAGATTCGTCATCGTGCAATGCATGGCTTATACAGAGCTTTAATTGCCAACATGGTGAAAGGTGTAACAGATGGTTATAAAAAAGAACTTGAATTAGTGGGTGTGGGTTTTAAAGCAGCAAACCAGGGTAATGTGTTGGATCTTTCTTTGGGTTACTCACATAACATAATTTTTGAAGTTCCTAAAGAATTAAAAGTTGCCACTGCAACTGAAAAAGGTCAGAATCCTAAAATTGTTTTGGAAGGAACAGACAAACAATTGCTCGGGCAGGTTGCAGCAAAACTAAGAAGCTTACGTAAGCCTGAACCATATAAAGGAAAGGGTGTTAAGTATTCAACAGAAACAATTCGTCGTAAAGCTGGTAAAGCAGCAGGTAAATAAAATATTATGGATACAAAGGTTTTAAGAAGACAGAAGATCCGCTATCGCATCCGCAAAAAATCTGCAGGTACCAATGAAAAGCCAAGGCTTTCTGTTTTCAGAAGCAATACAGAAATATATGCACAGGTTATTGATGATGTGAATGGCAAAACATTGGTTGCGGCATCATCAAAAGACAAAGACATTAGTGCACAGAAAGTAAATAAAACCGAGAAATCAAAACTGGTTGGTGCAGCTATTGCACGCAAAGCAAAAGATCTCGGTATTGAGAATGTTGTGTTCGATAGAAGTGGTTATTTGTATCATGGTCGTGTAAAAGCAGTTGCTGACGGAGCACGTGAAGGCGGGTTACAATTCTAAATTTTAATTTCAAAATTATAATGGCAAAAATTACCGGAAATAAAGTAAAGCCTGGTGGTGAAGTAGAACTGAAAGAAAAAGTGGTTTCTGTAAACCGTGTTGTAAAAACAACAAAAGGCGGACGTACTTTTAGTTTCTCAGCACTTGTTGTTGTTGGAAATGAAAATGGTGTTGTTGGACAAGGCTTGGGTAAAGCGAAAGAAGTACAGGAAGCTATTACAAAAGGTATTGAGGATGCAAAAAAGAATTTGATAAAAGTTCCGATCATGCATGGCACAATTCCGCACGATCAGTTGGCAAAAGAAGGTGCAGCAAAAGTTTTAATTAAACCTGCAGCACACGGTACCGGTGTAATTGCCGGAGGCAGTATGCGTGCTGTATTGGAAAGTGCTGGCGTAACGGACGTATTGGCAAAAAGCCTGGGTTCTGCAAATCCACATAACGTGGTAAAAGCAACTATTAAAGCACTCACTTTGTTGAGAGAACCAATACAGGTTTCTAAAGAAAGAAATCTTAAACTAAGCAGAGTATTTCAAGGATAATTGAAAAGACTTCGATAATGAAAAAGATTAAAATCACACAAATAAAAAGCGGCATTGACAGATCTGAGCGCCAGAAAAAAACTTTGAAAGCCTTAGGTCTCACTAAACTTCATTCAACAAAAGAAGTAGAAGCAACACCGCAAATTTTAGGGATGGTTCGCAAAGTGGATCATCTTGTAAAAGTTGAAGAGTTATCATAACGATTGCTTGTAATAATTTTTTAAGCGAGGGAATGATTCCCGTTAAGTAAAATCATACATCATGCAACTACACAATTTAAAACCTGCAGAAGGTTCAGTTCACAAACAAAAAAGATTAGGTCGCGGCGAAGCCAGCGGTAAAGGTGGCACATCAACAAAAGGTAACAAGGGTGGTCAAAGCCGTGCTGGTTACAAAAGTAAAATGGCGCACGAAGGTGGTCAGATGCCTATTCAACGCCGTTTGCCAAAACGTGGCTTTAAGAACAATAATAAGATTGAATATAAAGTTTTTAATATCGGGCAGATTGAAGCATTGAACGAAAGATATAATTTATCCGATTTTACCTTAGAAAACTTATATAGTAACGGGCTTGTTGGTAAAACAGACAAAGTAAAAATTTTAGGCAACGGCGAACTAAAATCTAAAATTAATTTTAAGGTGAATGCCGTTAGCGAAAAGGCAAAAGCAGCTATAGAAGGCGCTGGTGGAAGCATAGAAATTTTGAAGTAGTTTTTTGACGATATTTGCCTTCGCGCAATAAGCGTTTTCAGTTATCTATTAATTTTTATCAGTGAAAAAATTTATTCAAACAATTAAGAATATCTGGAGCATTGAAGAGCTGCGGGATAAAATTATAACGACGCTTGTTCTTATTCTTATTTATCGAATCGGTGTTCATATAGTATTGCCCGGTCTTGATCCTAATAAGTTAGACCAGGCTGCGGCAAGTACTGGCAATAATGGTTTGCTTGGTTTATTTGATACGTTCGCCGGCGGCGCGTTTTCTCATGCGTCTATTTTTGCGTTAGGTGTTATGCCTTACATTTCTGCATCCATCTTTATGCAGCTGATGACGATACTTGTTCCGCAATTTCAAAAGATGCAAAAAGAAGGAGAAAGTGGTCGTAAAAAAATCAATCAATGGACGAGATATTTAACCGTTGGTGTTACTGCTTTACAAGCGAGCGCTTACGTTGCATATCTTAAAAGTCCGTCTTATGCTGTTGCTTTATTACCGGGATACGCAAGCTATTTTTTACCATCAACAATAATTATTCTTACTGCAGGTACTTTGTTTGTAATGTGGCTTGGCGAAAAGATTCAGGATAAGGGTTTGGGCAACGGAACTTCTATCATCATCATGATCGGAATTTTAGGACGTTTCCCGCAAGCAATTATCCAGGAGTTTCAAAGTAAGCAACAAAATGGTGGCGGCGGTTTGTTGATATTCCTTATTGAAATAGCAATTCTCGTTGGAATTATTATGGGCTTGATTGTGTTGATACAAGGTGTGCGAAAAATTCCAATCAATTATGCAAAACAAATTGTTGGTAACCGCCAGTTTGGAGGGGCAAGGCAATTTCTTCCGGTTAAAGTGAACAGCGCCGGTGTAATGCCTATCATTTTTGCGCAGGCTATCATGTTTCTTCCAACATTGTTTTCTTTTACTAATCTTCAATCTGCAACAGGCATTGTAAAAATATTTTCCAATCATAGCAATCCATGGTATATGGTTATTTATGGTGTGATGGTGATTGCGTTTACGTTTTTATATACAGCACTTATCTTCAACCCAAAGCAAATGAGTGAAGATCTTAAACGCAATAATGGTTTTATACCTGGTGTTAAGCCGGGACAGCCAACTGCAGATTACATAGGCTCTATCATGGATAAAATTACTTTACCAGGCGCCGTGCTTCTTGCTATAGTAGGTATTCTTCCGGGCTTTGCTCAATTGCTTGGGGTTACGCAAGGCTTTAGCACTTTTTATGGCGGAACATCTTTATTAATTATGGTTGGAGTTATTTTAGATACGCTTCAACAAATAGAAACACATTTATTGATGCGCCAATATGATGGTTTAATGAAGGGTAGTCGCTTACAAGGCAGGCAAACGGTTTCAACAGCAAGCAATTTTTAGATTATAAAGTGATAAAATAATTAAGCCCGTCTCTTTGTGACGGGCTTTTTTGTTTAGCAAATTTGTTTGAGATTATTGCGCAGATTGTGTTGCAGGCTTAGTTGTTTTTTTGCCTGATTTTGTTGCTGATTTTTTCTTACTGCTTTTTGCTGTTGATTTTTTGTGGTGCTTCTTCTTTGAGGTACCGCTTTTTCCAGACTTTGCGGTGCTTGTGTTAGCTGCACTTTTGTTTGAAGTCTTTGCATGTGTTTCTGTTTTCTTTGCTGAAGTAGCAGGAGTTGTTTGCTGCGCAAAGATGGTAGTTGTTAATGTTGCAAATGCAATAAATAAAAGATACTTTTTCATAATTTAAAAAATTTTTAGGAACTGACGAGAGTATAGATCAGGCGTTTAAACATGTAAAATCTATTTAGTATTATTTAACAACAACTAATAAATTAGCCGCGGCAAATGATCTCAGCGCATATCATACTAATATTTTTATGGATTTTATTTTGCGCTTTGCATAGCGTATTTGCAAGTGAAAAGTGGAAAAAAAGAATGCAGGATGCAATGCAAAACCGTTATAAGTTTTATAGAATGTGTTATTCGGTTTTTGCGATGATTACGTTATCAATTGTTGTTGTTTATAATTTCAGACTTCAAAGTTTAATGATTTGGAACGTTGGGATAATTGAAAAAATTCTTGCAATTACAGCAATGGGGCTTTTTGGTTTTATTATGGTTTTATTTTCTAGGAGATTCTTCTTCGACCTAAGCGGTGCAGATGTTTTCAAAAAGCAACCTGTTTCACGGCAGCTTATTAAAACTGATCTATACAAATACGTTCGTCATCCTTTATATAGCGCAACATTGGGTTTTATCTGGAGTATTTTTTTCTATCGCCCTCTCTTAAGCAATTTGATTTCCTGCTTATGCATTACGATATATACAGTTATAGGAATCTATTTTGAAGAAAAAAAATTAATGATAGAATTTGGTGAAAGTTATTTGAATTATCGTTTAAAAACACCAATGCTTATACCCAAATGGTTCTTTAAAAAAATATAGTACTACAATACTATAATGGGCTAATATAGTGCTGTAGTACTATAATGAACATTCGTTCCTAAATAAACCTGTTAATAAGGTTTTCTAAATACTCTTGTTTGCCACTAATTGTTTTTGGTTCACCGTTATCAATTGCAAATTGTCTTAACGTTTCCAGCGATAGTTTGCCTTCTTCAAATTCTTTTCCCTTTCCGTTGTTGTAAGATGAATATCTTTCTTCACGCAATTTTTTATACTCGCCATGCTGCAAAATTTTATCTGCAATAATCAATGCTCTTGCAAATGAGTCCATGCCTCCGATATGTGCATAAAACAAATCAGCAGCGTCTGTCGAATTGCGCCGAATTTTTGCATCGAAATTTATTCCGCCACCGCCAAAACCACCGTTGTTTAAAATAATCAGCATCGCTTCAACCAACTCATTTATATTATTAGGAAACTGATCTGTATCCCACCCGTTTTGATAATCGCCCCGATTTGCATCAATGCTTCCCAATAAGCCTGCATCGGCAGCAACTTGTAATTCATGCGTGAAAGTATGACCAGCGAGTGTAGCGTGATTCACTTCAACATTTAGCTTAAAATCATTCAATAAATCATATTCTCGTAAAAATCCAATTACTGTTGCGGCATCATAGTCATATTGATGTTTTGTTGGCTCGCAAGGTTTCGGTTCTATAAAAAATGTTCCCTTAAAGCCATTTGCTCTTGCATAATCTTTTGCTTTGTGTAAGAACATTGCAAGATGTTCCTGCTCACGTTTCATATTTGTGTTAAGCAAACTCATGTAGCCTTCACGACCGCCCCAGAAAACATAATTTTCTCCATTCAATGCAATCGTTGCATCCAGGGCAGCTTTCACTTGTGCTGCCGCATGTGTCAGCACATGAAAATCGGGGTTGGTGGCAGCGCCATTCATATATCTTTTGTGTGAAAAAAGATTGGCGGTGCCCCACAACAATTTTACACCGGTTTCCTTTTGCTTCTGTTTTGCATAATCAACCAATGTTTGCAAACGCGTATCATTATCTTTAATATCATTTGTATAATCAACCACATCAACATCGTGAAAACAATAGTAAGGCAAACTCATTTTTGTAATAAATTCAAACGCTGCATCCATTTTGTCTTTTGCTCTTTCAACAGCATCTTGTTTTTCATTCCATGGAAATGCATGTGTGCCTTCACCGAAAGGATCGGAACCAACATTTACAAATGAATGCCAGTAAGCGCACGCGAAACGCAAGTGCTCTTTCATGGTTTTACCGGCAATAATTTTATTTTCATCGTACCAGCGAAACGCTAACGGATTATCTGTTTCATTGCCTTCATACTTGATCTTATTAATGCCTGTAAAAAATTCTTTCATAATTATTTTCTGTTTATAATGAATGATTATATTTTTTTAATAAAGCTTCTCTCCAAATATTATAATACGCATCATACTCATTATTTCCTTTTGGCTCTACAAGTTTTATGCGCTTCATATTTTGAAATGCTTCTTTTTCTTCAGCAAAAATTTTGGCACCGATGCCTGCACCTAAAGCAGCGCCAACGCTTCCATCATTTTTATATAATTCGATTGGTGTATTTGTAACATTTACAAATGCATCTAAAAATATTTTGCTTAAAAACATATTCGCCTGACCTGCTCTAATAACTTTTGGCTGAATATTATTTTCCCGCATAATATCCAAGCCATAACGAAAAGCATAAGCAACGCCTTCGTGCGCTGCACGGTAAATATGTGTTGGTGTATGTTTATTTAGATCGATGTTTTGAACAGACGCACCAACCAATTTATTATTTAACATTCGCTCTGCACCATTACCAAAAGGAATTACAAAAACGCCATCGCTGCCTGCAGGAATATTTGCTGCTTCTTTGTTTAACTGATCGTACGATTTATCTGCACCCAATAATTTTTTAGTCCAGCTATTCATGATGCCCGCGCCATTTATACAAAGCAATACACCAATCCTTTTTTCTTTTGCATGATTCACATGCACGAAACTGTTTATCCTGCTTTGTTTATCGTAAACCAACTTATCTGTAACTGCATAAATTACGCCCGATGTTCCTGCAGTTGCTGCAACTTCGCCAGGTTGCAGAACATTTAATGAGAGCGCATTATTTAATTGATCGCCTGCTTTATAACTAACAGGTATGCCTTGCTTCAATCCCAATTTATCAGCAACTTCTTTATTTAAAAAACCATGCGTGCTAAAAACATTTTTTATTTCAGGAATGATGTTTTTATCAAACCCGAAATATTTCATTACCTCCTCTGAAATATTATTCTTTGTAAAATTCCAAAACACACCTTCAGAGAGCGCCGACGGAGTTGTGGTAATTTCACGCGTTAAACGCATAGCAATAAAATCACCGGGTAACATGATTTTATAAATCTGCTTAAACGTTTCAGGTTCATTTTTCTTAACCCACGCAAGTTTTGCTGCCGTAAAATTTCCCGGAGAATTTAAGAGATTGCACAAACAGTTTTCTTCACCAATAGAATGAAAAGCATTTTCACCATACTCAACAGCACGGCTATCGCACCATATAATGCTATTGCGTAAAGCGAGCTGCTGTTTGTTTACTGCAACCAATCCATGCATTTGATAGGCTATTCCAATAGCAGCAATATCTTTCGGATTATATTTTCCTGAAACATTTGCGCGCATTAATGCCTGTTGCAAATACTCCCACCACATATCAGGATTTTGTTCTGCCCAACCAGTTTTTAAACTAATGATGGGCGCTTCTGTATCGGGATAAAAAGCATTGGCAACGCACTTTTGCGTTTGCGCATCAACAACAGAAACTTTTACAGATGAAGTTCCAATATCAATACCAAGCAAATACATCAGAATATTTGGGAACGAATATAATAAGCTTAAGCCTGAAAGCAATCTTATTAATAGTCTTTGAATTTTATTCTTAAAAAATACATTTATTAAGAAAAATCTTTTTTATTTGTATATAAACATCAAAATCACTCTTTATGAACACAGTTATAGTTCCTGTTGACTTTTCTGAAACATCATTTAATGCAGCACGTTATGCTGTTAAGTTGTTAACCGATCATACTGAAGTTGAGGTGATACTTTATCACACATTTGATAAACCAGACGAGGAGGAAAATAGGGTAGAAGGTTTAGAAAAATTAAAAGAAGAATTACAGCTAAACAGAGATGTGAACATAAGTGTTTTGGCAGAGCAGGGAGATTTTCTTGAAGAATTGGAGAAACTTGCACGTCATCGCGCGGCAGATTTAATTATTATGGGTATAACAGGTAAGTCTACGCTGGCACAAGTATTTATAGGAAGCAATTCTTTAAAAATGGCTGAAAGTAAAGTGTGCCCGGTTATGATCATTCCGTCAAATGCTGAATATAACGAAATACATAATGTGCTTCTTGCCAGTGATCTTAAAAACGTTGCGAGCACTACTCCATCTGTTCCTATTAAAAGAGTATTGGCAACCTTCCATCCCAAATTGCACATTGTAAACGTGAACAGCGAACATTACATACAGTTAACAGAAGATTATAGAGCCGAACAACAAAAGTTAAGAGAAATGTTTGCTGAATTCGATCCGGAATTTTATTTTTTAAGATTGTATGATGTGGATGATGCTATTAACCAATTTGCTGAAGATAAAAATATTGACTTGATTATTACAATTAATAAAGAGCATTCACGTGCACACAGACTTTTCTTTCCAGGTCACACAAAAAAATTAGCTTATCAAAGTACAGTACCTGTAATGGTTGTGCATGAATAGCTATTTGATGTAATCATCGGATTAGTACGAAACTTCCTTTTTTATAATATTCTTTGCCAGTGTAATCAAAACCTTTGATTACATACACATACGTTCCGCTTGGCTGCTGTCTGCCATTATAAATGCCATTCCAGCCATCTGCAATTTTACTAGTAGAGAATAACAGTTGTCCCCATCTGTTATAAACACTGAAGTAGTAAAACTTTTCAGTGCCAACAATAATTGGCCGGATAATATCATTCAAACCGTCACCGTTTGGTGTAAAAGCAGAAGGCACAAATACAGTAGGAACTTTAGTTTCGAAGATGTAAACTTTTAAACTATCCGAGTTTGAGCAACCTTGCTCTGTTGAAACTTTTACAACATATTTCATCGTGTCCAAACCGCCGGGAAAAGTGGCAACAGGATTTGATACAAATGCATCATTCAAATAGATTGGAGGAGACCATTCATAACTTGTGCCTCCGCTCGCATGCAGTTGTATTGGTTGCCCAATTGCAGCAAGTGTATCGTTTCCTGCAAAGGCGCGTACTTTGGGAATTACATTTACAACAATCGTATCAGTAACAGGTTTAGGGCAGCCTAATGTATCTGAAACAGAAAGTACATATGCAGTAGTTTCCTGCGGGCCTGCTGTTGGCGTTAATGTATTAAAATTAATAAGTGAAGATGTTGGAGACCAGGAGAAATAACTACCATCAATGGTACCACTCAACGGAGTTTTGGTGCCATAACAAATACTAACATCGTTTCCTGCCTGCACATTTGGATATGGAACGACGGTTACTTTTTGTGAAGCATTAGCAAAACATTTTCCTACAGATGCATGCACTGCATAATTTGTATTGCTTAACGGAACTGCTACCGGATATTCAATTGTAGGATCACTCAAACCTTCTGAAGGTGACCACGTAAAGTATAAAGCGTTTGTTGAAGGTGTGAGTTGAATGCTATCGGTTTTGCAAATAATAGTATCTGGAGGCATACTTAAATCTACATGGTTAATAACATTTACTGTTACCGAATCAAGTGTTTGACATCCTTTATAACTAACCGCAAGATTGTAAGTTGTTGTTGTTTGTGGTGAAACAAATGGCGAAGAAACGTTTCCATTACTAAGGTTATACAATGGCGTCCAGTTAAATTGAGCACCTTGTGTTGATGATGATGCTTGTAATTGTAATGTGTCGATGTTGCAGATTAATGTATCTCTGAATTTTAGTGCAACATCTGGTCCAAGTGTAACATTTAATGGCTTCGTTACTGTATCAGCACAACCTTTGGAATTTGTTGAAATAAGTGTAATCGTTTTCATTCCTGTGTCTGGAAAAATAAAATCAGGATTTTGTGTCGTATCGCTGCCATCAGGACTAAATGTCCATTGCCAGGAATTCACAAACCCATACTTCGTTTTTGTAAGATCCGTAAATGTGTAAGGATTTTTTATGCAGCTTCCTGCAATAGAAAAATCAGCTGTAAAGCCAGGATAAATTTTTACATGCGTTGTAGTAGAGTCTGCACAACCAAGATCATTGTGTACGGACAACTTCACGATGTAATCGCCTGTATCAGCATAAGTATATGTTGGTTTCTCTAAGCTTGAAGTATCGGTAGTAGCACCAGGAACACCAAAGTCCCAGAAATAATGATAACTCGGATCATCTGTTTCGTCAACAAAAGCAAAATCATAACCATCGCAGGTAATATAAGATGGTTTTAAATTAGCGCCGCCCAATCTGCAATTTTCAACATCTAAATGTATTTCTTTTCTTGTATGACCTATGTAATTTCCATTTCTAAATTCATCTACACAAACTGCTACCACATACGTGCCTATTTGTGCGGGTGCTGTTCCGCTAAAAATACCCGTTATGGGATCAATGGTTGCGTTTGCACCTAAAGGGAAAAAACCGGTATAACCAGAAGAATACGGTACAGAACTGTAAGGAGGACCTTGTGGCGCTTCAACTACCGGCATGTCCGGAGTTCCACCCGTTAAACCACTGCATAAACTATATCTTAAAGAATCCCCATCACTATCTGTAGCACCAAGCTCGATGGCGAAATGCTCACTATAACAGAGCGCTACTGTGTCTTTAAATTCGAAAACAGGACTGTTATCAGTACTGTTCGCGCCGCCGGGAATGCTTAATGTATATGTGAGACCGTATGCATTTGAATTAGGAACGTTCGCAATACCCGCAATGCGGCAACAACGTTGTACACTAAGAATATAACCATCCGTATTTGCAGGAACCTTAATGGTGGTTGTATATTCAGCGATGATGTAACAAATAGATGGCGGGTTTTGAAAGCATGGACCAAAATCATCTTTTTCCTCGTTATGCTGTCTTGTTATATTTACGCTTATGGTTCTATAAACAGTATTTGTGCCTGCATCTATAATGCTAAGGAATATCATTCCATCAACTTTTTCGGGCTGAGTGCAACTAGAATATTGATAAAAAGAAACATTGTATGTAATAAAACCATTTGATTCGTTTACGAAACTATATTTTATCCAGCCGCCCTTTAAATGATCTGCATATGCATTGGAGATGAAACAAATGCATAAAAAAGTAAGCAGGTATCTGTAGCAATTAAAATTTTTAAGCAGTTTCATTTACAAATTCCTCCAATCGTTCATTAACAATATCTACGTCTTCCCACATGCCCATATGCCCAACATAGTTTAGAATATGAATGTATGAAATTTCCGGAAGGTGCACTTGTTTTAATACATCATTTAATGAAACGGCATTATCTTGTTTACCGGCTATAAAAAGAACAGGAATTTTTGAGTGTTTTAGAATATTTATTCTTTCAGAGCGGTTCATCATTGCGTAATAACCCTGCTGAAGTGTTTTTTTGCTAAAAGATTTTCCATTTTCTATTAACTCATCAACTTCAGATGCATGTTCTGTCTTAAACTTTTGCGTAAAAAGGTTCGGCGTTGTATTTTTTAAAAAAGCATAAGCTCCATAATTTTCTATCATCTCAATTCCGCGCAAACGGTTTTGTTTTTTTTCTTCACTATCTGCAAAAGCAGTAGAATGCACAAACCCAAATGCAGATACTATTTCCGGATGTTTTTCTATTAACGCTAAAGTTATGTAACCGCCCATGCTATGCCCGAAAATTATACAATGTTGTATGCTTTCGTTTTTCAAAACTGCATATACACAATTAGCATAATCTTCAATCATTGTTTCTGATGGTTGAATATTTAGTTCTGCAGATTTTCCGTAACCCGGTAAATCGGGAATAATTACTTTAAAATATTTTTTTAAGTGGTTTGTTTGATGATGCCATACATCACCAGTTTCTGCAAAACCATGAATTAGAACAACAGCAGTATCTCCACTTCCATGAACATTGTAAAAAATTTCAGCATCATTATGTAAAATTTTATGCTGCGGCACGGAGATATTTATTTTTATAAAGCGATGCAAAAACAGTATAACGGTTAAATAAAAATAATACTACTGGTAACAATGCAATATTAATTTGTTGCGGCACCCAAAACCAAATGGCAAGTAACAATCCTGTAATTATAGCCGCGATTAAAAAATAAGTACTGAGCCATGTTGATTTTCTAATCATAAAAAAAGCGGCAATAAAATTTGTTGGCAGCGCCCATGCAATATTTAAATTTCCCTTGCAAACAGTATGGTCTGTTGCAAACCACATAAACAAAAGCAAGACACCGATTAAACCCGTAACGTATAAAAGCAAAATATCAACAAACTTTATTATAGCCTTTGCCCATTTTGTTTTTAATGCTGATATAAAAAACAAAAGCAAACAACTAATTGCAGTTACAGTTAAAGGCATGTATTTCCATGCAGTAACTTGTTCATCATTTCCCTTGTAAATGGTTTTGAACTGCTCTACGAATGGTTGAGTTGAATCTTCAGCATCATTTAATCCTTTCATAAAAAATTCTGGAAGAAACATTGCTTCATCATTTGACACCTTTCTGTCAACGCGGCTGCCTAATAAAATATCAATCCCTAATTCCGTCCATAATTGATTGCCGCGTTCCAGGTAATAATGAATCATGTCTCTTGCTGTTGTTCCTGGCGGCACAATAGAAGAATCAATATGCAGCTCTTTATCATTTTCAAACACAATATTTTTTACACGTGTAGTGCAGTTGTCGAGCAAAAAATCATACTTATAAAATTTATTATCGCCTGTTGAATTAAATATTACAGCATCAATGATTCTTTTTCTTGCAGCGCTGTCAAGATCTAAAACCTGTTCATAAACATTTCTTTTTTCTTCTACATATTCACTCATAAAATCAGGAAAATAATCGCCGAAGGAAAAGTATTGTAATCTTCCACGCATAAATTTTAAATAGAAGCCCGGTTGTTCGAATGTAAATCCGCCCCAGTTAAAAACGATATCCTGGTGTGTACTACTGTCAATAAAACGGATGGCCGTATGACCGAATAAAGAATATAAATCATCGCCCGGTGCAACAGTTAAAATACTTACTCTTGTATGTGCAGGATTGATTTGAGAAGCAGCATTAAACGAGAAAAATAAAAAGCAGCATAAAACAAAAAATATATTTTTCAT
>DASZUY010000246.1:0-10804 GCA_035547495.1 Parafilimonas sp.
CAACGCAGCATGTGCAATGTGCCTGCCCATGTTCTGAAATCTTTTGCACTAAAATCTCCACCCGTTGCTTCCTTAATATAATTATTCAGCATGCTTGAATCAATTGCTCTTCTTTCCCCACTTTCGGTATAATATTGAAACAATTCTTTACCCGGAATATCTCTGCAATCTTTTACGGCTTTTGCGAGTCTTTTATTTTGCAGTGTTATGTTGTGCGAAATACCACGCTTTCCCTTAAATGCAAAAGTTATTTTGCTTCCATTAATTTTTACGTGTTTATCTTTTAATGTAGTTAAACCATATGAGCCGTTTAATTTTTCATATTCCGCATTGCCCACACGTATGTATGTTCTCTCCATTAAACTAATAACAGTTGCCAGCACTTTTTTTTCAGAGAGCTCTTTTACCTGCATATCTTCTTCAACCTTTGTACGCAACTGTGGCAACGCTTTTCCAAATTCGTATAAGCGATGGAATTTTGTTTCATTGCGCAGCGAATTCCATAAAGCGTGGTAACGATATTGCTTGCGGTTTTTTGTATCGTAACCTGTTGCCTGCAAATGCCCGTTTTCATAATAACATATCCATACATCTCTCCATGCGGGTGGTAATACGAGTTTTTTTATACGGTCTAATTGCTCTTTATTTTTAATTACAGCGCCATTATATTTATAAGAAAAACTTTTTCCTCTTTGTATTCTTAAAATGCCCGCTTCTTTATCGCTTACATACATAAGCTGAATTGCCTCGGCGGCATGTGAATAGTCTTTTGTTAATTGTATAAATTCTTTGTGTGAAAGCTCCACATCGCCCATAAAATAAATTGTATTTATACCCGGTTCAGGAAAGAAGCTTTTCGATTGTTTGCAGCGATAAGGGTTTTTCTATGATCTCTAACCTGGGATCGTCGGGCAAAGACGGAGTGGTTTTATATGCACTTATAAGATAAATATGTGCTTTAGGTAATTTATCAAGTAACCATTCAGCTTTTGTCCAACCCTGCGAATCAGGCAGATTGTTATCAAGAAAAATTATATCCGGTTCAAAATCCAATGCCTGTTTTATTCCGTCATTTAACCTGTGTGATGTTTCAACAGCAAAATGCCGGCGCATAAGATAATTTTTGAGCAAAATGCACAAATCTATTTCGTCATCAATAATTAAAACTTTCTTCACTCTATAATTTTTAGCGTTATAGTAGCAACGGTTAACAAGAAGACAAAAATTTGGTTCAAGTAGCAAAACATAATCTATGCCATACAAACTAATTATAATAGATGACGCACTTGCCAGAGGTTTTGTATGCTCAATTCAAAAATTTACAGGAAATCCAACTCTTTTTAAAATTATTCATCCAACACATCTTTTATTTACGTAGATTAACTTCTACAAATTTTGAAGATTTGTACTTTTGAGTATCACAAAAGTTCAATTAACTCATTATAATTTAAGATTGGTCTTTTACTTGTACAATGGTAAGCACCTGTTCAATTTAATAAACTATCAAATATATCATGACTAAAGTTTTAGTAATCGACGATGACCGCGACATGTGTCTTCTCTTAAAAAAATTTTTAGAACGTAATAATTATGAAGTAATTGATTTTACCAACGGAAAAAAAGCATTAGCCTGGTATGATGAAAACAAACCAGATATTGTTCTTTGTGATTTAAGACTGGAAGACATAAGCGGACTTGAAGTGTTGAAAAAAATGAAGTCTGTAAATCCCAATCTTCCATTTTTAATAATTACAGGTTACAGTGATGTAAAAAGTGCGGTTGAAATAATGCGGCATGGCGCTTATGATTATATCACCAAGCCGTTGTTCCCCGACGAAATATTAGCCACGATAAAACAGGCAATGGCAAATGGTGGCGCCGTAAAAACACAGCCTGCAGCTAAAGAGAAAAAACAGGAAACAAAATCAGCAGCCTCAGATGAAAATTTTGATATGGCTGAAGATTATGTTGTAGGACCCAGTACATCATTTCAACAAATATTAAAACAGATAAGGCTTGTTGCGCCTACAAATTATAGTGTAATCATTTATGGAGAAACAGGAAGTGGAAAAGAAGCGATAGCAAATGAAATACACAGGCACAGTAAGCGAGCAAGCGAACCATTTATTGCTATTGATTGCGGTGCGTTGAGTAAAGACCTTGCAGCAAGTGAGTTGTTTGGTCACGAAAAAGGTTCGTTTACCGGTGCGCTCAATCAAAAAGTGGGAAGCTTTGAATTAGCCAATGGCGGAACCATTTTTCTTGATGAAATTGCAAACCTTTCTTATGAAGTGCAGGTATCGCTTTTGCGTGTAGTGCAGGAAAGAAAAATGCGTCGTGTTGGCGGTACAAAAGATATAGAACTTGATGTACGGATATTGGTTGCCAGCAATGAGAAATTATGGAATGCAACGCAGTCCGGAAAATTCAGAGAAGACCTTTATCATCGTTTTAATGAATTCAGCATTGAAATTCCGCCACTGCGTGAACGCAAAGAAGATATCATGCATTTTGCCACTCATTTCTTAAACGTAACGAATAAAGAATTAAACAAAAATGTAAGAGGTTTTTCACCGGATGTAATAAACGCGTTTAATAATTATGTTTGGTATGGTAACCTGCGTGAATTAAGAAACGTGGTTAAGCGTGCCGTTTTGTTAACAGATGGTGAGACGATAGAATTAAAGAGTCTTCCGTTTGAAATAACAAACTATGAAAAAATAAATGAACTCATTCCGTCACATTCAACCATGGTTACTTCGTTGAATGAAGCACCGCAAGCTGTGCATGAGCATCAGGCAGATCATACAACCAAAAGTCGTAATGTTGGAGACCTTAATCTTAAATCTGCAAGTATTGATGCTGAATACGAAACTATTTTAGCAGCGTTAAAGCAAGTGAATTTTAATAAAAGCAAAGCCGCAAAGCTTATGAAGATTGACAGGAAAACCCTGTACAATAAGATAAAGGAATATCAAATGCTAAATAATAAGTAACTGAGATTTTTATTTTTTAATTTAATGTTTAAAAAGAAAATTCAACCTTTACTCTTTAAACATTTCATGTAAGTAATTTAATCATGCAAAATATAAATGTGTTGATTATTGATGATGATGAAGATGATTATTTTATTACAAGTGATTATCTGAAAAACATTCCCGGTAAAAATTTTATTATCGACTGGTGCTATAATTATAAAAATGCTTTGGATGAAATAAAAAAAGAAAAGCATGACGTTTACCTTGTTGATTACAGGCTTGGTGCCAAAACGGGTATAGATCTTATTAAAGAAGCAATGGCGCTTAATGCAGATGCACCATTTATTTTACTTACCGGGAAAGGTGATATTAATATTGACCAGGAAGCGATGGCACTTGGCGCTTTTGATTATTTGGTTAAAGCAGAATTGAACAGCGAGAAACTTGAAAGATCAATTCGCTATTCAATCGACCGTGCAAGAACGTTGAATGAGTTAAGCGCTAAAGAAAAAAAATACCGCAATATTTTCGACAGATCGAGCGATGCATTTTTTGTAGCTGATGATAAGCTTGCCTTTACAGAAGTGAATGCAGCATTCGGCAAATTGCTTGCATGTAATGAGGATTTTTTATTAGGTATGAAGTTGCCTGATCTCATCGTAAATAATTTTTTATCAAGAAAATTAGCTGAAGATTTAAAACATAAAGGATATATAGAGGACTGGCAGGTTGAAATACGGTATAAAACAAATGAAATTAAACAGTGCATTGTTTCTGCCACCAAAGAAAAAAGTGCAGAAGGCAAAACTTATTACCAGGGAATATTGCACGATATAAGTTTGTTGAAGAAAGCAGAACGTGCAACACTTCGCGCTGAAAAATTAGCAGCTACCGGAAGGCTTGTAAGAACACTCGCACATGAAGTAAGAAATCCAATCAATAATATAAATCTTGCAACAGAACATTTGCGTTCTATAGAACTGCCTGAAGAAACAGCATTATATCTTGATATTGTCGGG
Organism: Parafilimonas sp.; assembly: GCA_035547495.1. Classification (GTDB taxonomy): domain Bacteria; phylum Bacteroidota; class Bacteroidia; order Chitinophagales; family Chitinophagaceae; genus Parafilimonas. The sequence goes on from DASZUY010000246.1 coordinate 3,998, forward strand.
CGTAACAGTTTACGTATTAACGAGCTGATAAAAGAACTTTTAAATAGTTCGCGTCCATCAGAAATGCAATTGAAAGAATCTGTTTTGCAATCTGTAATTGATGAGATCGTAAATATTTCCAGGGATAGGATCAGTTTAAAAAATATTGATCTGCAGGTTAATTATCCTGAAGAATTGATAATGATCTATTGCGATGCTGATAAAATGATATTGGCACTTTTAAATATTCTTACAAATGCAGTTGAAGCTATCGAACATAATAACGGAAGAATTTCAATTCTTCTTAAAAAAGACAGGGAAAATGTAGTTATTGAGATTACCGATAACGGCAGTGGCATCAGCGAAGAAAGTTTGCCGCGTTTATTCGAACCTTATTATACTTCAAAAAGAAACGGAATAGGTTTGGGGCTTGCATCCACATTAAATATTATACAAATGCACGGTGGTGCAATAGAAGTAAATTCAGAAGAAAATAAATTCACCACGTTTAATGTTGTGTTGCCATTAAAGATCTCTGCTTCAAACGAAAAAATATTCCCGGATGTAGAATTAAATGCGCAATAAAAAACTTTTTAAGTAAAAGATCATTTGTCTTCTCAATAAAAATTAACTGGCATATTTTTTACACTTCATAGTGTATTATTAAACAAATAAATTTTCACTATGAGAAGTATTCTTTATATCATAGCTGTCATCTGTATAATCGGGTGGTTGCTTGGTTTTTTTGTTTGGACCGCAGGTGCATTAATTCATATATTATTAGTACTTGCCGTTGTTTCTTTATTGCTTGCCCTTATTGGCGGCAGAGGTACTCCATAGATTTATGCAGCGTCTTTATTTTTACGGATAAACAAGAATCCCGTTTTGGTTTAATCAAACGGGATTTTTTATTAAAATCATTATAAAAATTGGTTTTTGATTAAACCTTTTCAACCCCTTTTTTTCAGAATTATATTAACAACACACAAGCTAAGAACTTTTATTTATGAAAAACAAACACGTACTAATTGCAGCTTTCTCTGTTTGCTCTGCAATGTTGTTTAGTTGCACTAAAGAACCGCTGAACAATTTAACACAAGAAGAGTCGAGGATTTATGTTACAAACAGTGATTCAACATTGAACTTCGGCAGCTATAAAACTTATAGCATTTCAGATTCGGCAGATGTTTTAGATAACGGTCAAACGTATAAAGATCTGCAGCCTGTTGACCAGGCATACATGGATGCGATAAAGAAATATATGGACGACAGGGGATACACATTGGTAAGCAAAAATTCCAATCCTGATTTAGTGCTTAATGTTAACCGTATCTACAACACTTCAACGGGTCTTTACGATTACAATGATTATTGGGATTATTACGGTGGTTATTGGGATCCTTACGAATGGGGTTATGGCGGTTATGATTATTACGTACCGTACAGTTACGGTGTGTATCAAATTACGGAAGGCGCGGTAAGTATAGATATGCTCGATCTTAAAAATGCAAACGCCAAAGGAAAAATTGAAGTTATCTGGAACGGGCTTATTCGCGGCGAAGGCATATTTAATTCTTCAACTGCAGATGCTTCCGTTAAAGCATTGTTCGACCAATCAACCTATTTACAATCTAATTAAAACATAACAAGTATATGAAACCTTTTAAGTTTTTAGTTTTAATCATATTGCTTGCGTTTGGTTTTAAAGCGCAGGCACAGCAGCCGGGTTTACATTTAAACCTTCAGTATAGTTACGCGTTGCCATTAAGCAATTTTAAAAGCGATATTATAAGTGATGGTTCGCCGCGTGGTGTAACAGGCGATCTTTTGTATGGAATTAATAATAAGGTTGCCGTTGGTCTTGGTTTAGGCTTCCAGGATTTCTATCAAAAATATCCGCGCAGTTTATATCCAACCGGAGATCATGAAACTACTTCAGCTGTGCTGAGTAATTCAGTGCAAATAATCCCGGTGTTGGCAAAAGCACAGTTTTTTCCTTTAGGTGACAAGGCTGCTATTCAGCTATACATTTCTGGCGGCGTAGGTTTAGGCATCACAAGCTTTACACAATACCTGGGTGAGTTTGGCAGCACAGATAATAGTGCAGGTTTAATGTTACAGGGAGGTGCTGGTATAAAGATTCCGTTTGGCGTAATGAAAAATGCAGGCGTGAGTTTAGGTGCCAATTATAACATGGTTAGTTATAAGAAAAACGGTTTCAATAATCTCAATAATCTTAACCTGCAGGCTGGCGTATATTTTCCATTAAGATAAAATGCGTTTATAAAATTGTGAATGATGATTGACCGCACAACTTTTAGCACACGGTTTGTTTTGGTGAAGATGTAAAATTTCATTTATGAAAAAACAGATTTTAAAGTACCTGCTCGCAGTTTTTGTTTTTATCGGCTCTGTTCAGTTTGTTAATGCACAAACCCGCATTTACGTAAAGGTTAGACCAACGGCTGTTGTAACTACAAGAACCGTGGCACCGCATCCGGGCTATGTTTGGATAGGAGATGAGTGGACCGTACGCAATGGCGCTTATGTTCAGGTAGCTGGTCATTGGGTTGCGCCACGCAGAGGCTGGGTTTGGGTACCCGGTCATTGGGCAACTGAAAGAAGAGGTGATTATTGGATTCCGGGTCACTGGAGAAGAGTATAGCAATCATTAACCATTAATAAAAGCTGTTACATATGTAGCAGCTTTTTTGTTTTATATAAGGAAGATAATTGAAGGCAAACCCCGTTTTAAAATTATCAGCTTCATTCATGTTATTTTTGAAAAAATTGTTTTGTGTATAGTTTGAATGATTTTAGTGATACGATTATTGCCATTGCAACACCGCAGGGTATTGGTGCAATTGGTGTAATACGCTTAAGCGGTAACAGCGCCATTGAAATAGTGAATTCAATTTTTTCAAATAAAGATCTGTCTGCACAACCATCGCATACTTTACATGTTGGTAATTTAAAAAATGGTGATGAAATAATTGATGAAGTGGTTGTTTCAGTATTTAAAAATCCGAAGTCTTATACAGGTGAAGATGTTGTTGAAATTTCCTGTCATGGTTCATCCTATATACAACAAAAAATTATTGATGTATGTATTGCAAAAGGAGCGCGACTTGCTAAAGCGGGTGAGTTTACACAACGTGCTTTCTTAAACGGAAAATTAGATCTGACACAAGCAGAGGCTGTTGCAGATCTTATTGCGAGCAATACAGAAGCTGCACGCAAAACAGCATTACAAAATATGCGTGGCGGTTTTTCCAATGTGCTGAAAGATTTGCGCGAACAGTTAATTAAGTTTTCTGCATTAATAGAACTTGAATTAGATTTTTCACAGGAGGATGTTGAGTTTGCAGACAGAACGCAGTTGTATAATTTAATAACAGAAGCACAAAAAGTAACTGGTGATTTACTGCAATCATTTAAGCTTGGAAATGTAATTCGCAACGGCGTACAAGTTGCAATTATTGGTAAACCGAATGCAGGCAAATCAACTTTATTAAATACTTTATTAAACGAGAACCGGGCAATTGTGAGCGAAATTGCCGGCACAACAAGAGATACCGTTGAAGAAATAATTAATATAGAAGGCATTTTATTTCGATTAATCGATACAGCAGGAATAAGAACGAGCAACGATACCGTTGAAAGCATGGGTGTTGAAAAAAGTTTAGAGAAAATGCGCAATGCAGATATTGTAATTTATTTATTTGATGTGGCACATGAAACGAAAGAACAGGTTTTAGCAGAACAGCAAAAATTAATGACCGCAAATAAAAAGTTTATACTTGTTGGCAACAAGCTCGATCTGTTGGATGCAGACAACACGATGAAAAAGTATGATGGAATTGATGCGTTATTTATATCAGCCAAAGAACATACACATGTAAATCTTTTAAAAAAGCAATTGGTTGCTACAGTGGTTACAGGCAATATCGAAACAGAAAATATTATTATCACTAATGCGCGGCATTACGAAGCATTACAAAAAATTGCTGATTCATTAAACGATATACAAAAAGGTTTGGATGAAAATATTCCCGGCGATTTAATTGCGTTAGATATTCGCCGCTGCTTATACTATCTCGGAGAAATAACCGGCGAAATATCCAATGAAGATATGCTGGATTATATTTTCAGTAAGTTTTGTATCGGAAAGTAATTTGTGTTTCAATTTTTTTCAAATGTTTGCATATTAATGATTTGAGAGAAAATATTTTTCAAATTTTGTTGCCTTTTTATCATTTTTTAGCTTATTCTTGTTGCCCATTTGTTGCCCATGTCGCATAAATTTGTTGCCCGGCAACAAAAAGGAGAGATGCCTCCAGCATGCAAAGTGCATAGTATTCATAAATAGAGAAGTTTTGGTTCTTACAATTAGCAATATGCTTTTGAGCCTTTGGTAATCTTCATTTATTTTGCGGAACAGTTTAGAGGTTACTGTATATTTTCTGAGATGCTTTTGTACTTCAGTTACGTCAGCACTTGTTTCAAGCTCTTTCTGCAGGTTACCTCTAATAATTTATAGTGGTCAATATCTTTCAAAATAAGATTTTTAAAAAATGCAATTCTAAACTTTTCAATTATTGCAAATATCTTTTCTATATTATTCCCACGCAATATCGATTCATATCCATCTACATTAATCGAACATCGATAAAGCATTTCCCGACAAAACTTTTTCGTTTCTAATAAAAGTCTGCCGTTATAATAAGTTTCATAATGTTCCAAAGGTCTTAATAGCAATTCTTTTTTTCTATACTCGTTTTGTGTATTGGGCAAGTCGCAAATAATATCAACAATCATTTTACCCTTATTGAATTCTAAAAGGTAAGATTCTGGCTTTAAAGTCATTCTGTAAATAGGAATGGTTTCAAGCATTGGCAAACGTTTTAGCGCCAAATAATTTCTATAATATCAGAAAGTAACTTTTGCCGCTCCTCAATTTCATTAGATCCAAAAGAATTTATTGGGCGCATATTCAGCTTATATTTTTTTATCATTGCCAACAGATCCAATTTTGATTTGTAAGTATCTTCTCTTAACGTTTCATTCCAGTATAGGGTATTAGCATATGACTTAAGTTTTTTTGTGTAAGGTTCATCATTACTGGAAATATTGTCACGTCCTTTCAACATTAAGAGTCCACCTAACCTATTTCTTTGGCTGTAAAATAACTCTTCATCTTCATCGAAGAGCTCAAAATTTTCGTCATTATCAGCTAAAATATGTTCAATATGAAAACCATTAACCGCACCTGTTTTAGTCACCAGGTCATTGAATTCATGCTTCATTTTTAAATTCATTCCTTCTGCTAAAAACTTTTCGAGTCTCGCATAGAAATATCTTAAAAAACGGTTTGGCAAATCTTTACTTGAAACTTCCTTAAAATAAACGTATGAAAACGGCTTTTCTATAGTCGCCATTTCATTTTGGTAGTTTAGTTCCTTTAATAAATATTCATTGAAAATTCCACGGTATTCAGATGCATCACAGTCCCGTATTTTCAGAACAATTTCTAATATTAATTCATTGAAACGATTGCTATCATATGCTCTTTGAAGACGTAATAAGGAGAACAGTCTGTCTAGTTCCGAAGAGATAACAGATATCTTGTTATTCTCGTCTTCGTCATTCAATTTACAACCTGAAAGAATGAGCATAAATTGAGTATTCTGCTCATTTAACTGGTTGTAGTATACATGAGGAAAACGTTCATCCAATTCATCATAAGCGTCAAGAATTTTATTATATAAGTCGACATAATAAACAAACTCGTTCAAAAGAAATTTCTTAATGGCACTTGGATTATTTTTAAAATTGAGTTTCTTATTAAAATCATCTGTGAAAATTGCCCTATGGTAATTAGCTTCTGAGACTTTCGTAAAATCTACTTTGCTATCAGTATATCTGGCTCTGATAAAAGACCAAAAAAAGAAATCAATCTCAGAGTCGTCTTGATCATTAATAGATTTTATTTTATTATCCCATAATTCATTTAGTTCTAAATTTTCAAGATCTATTTTATTTATTAACCCTAACAATTTACCTTTTAAAATCTCATACGGCTTAAGCTTAACACCTCTGTCATTTATTACTTCAAAAACCATTGGAACATTTGTTTGCTCCACAGTTAGATTTATGAGCACTAACCTGTATAAAAAATAGAAAATAAAAGTCTCAAGCTTGTGTTTTGTTTTTATTTGACCATCAATCCACTTAGATATTATTGCATAGTTAGCTAGCATATTTTCTGCACCAATCCCAGAATCTGTTCGTATCTTTTTTAAATCCTTATCATTTTTTAAAAGACCATCTAATGTTTTAAGATGTTTTACATGGTTCATCCAGAACTCTTTTTTCGGTCCTGAGTAACCTACTATCTTTCTTTCTATCCAGTCTTCGAATTCCGACCCATAGCTTTTACAAGAGTGATATAGCTTGATTAAGATTAAAGTAAGCGTAGTCAGTCTTTGCTGACCATCCACGACGTAAACCTTACCTTCAATCACATTAGTTACATAAGTATTTAAATAGTACCATGGATAATATGCAACAATCGTTTCTTTTGACGGCAACATGTCTTCTTTTTCCCTTGCTATATATTCAATATCAAATTTTAGAAAGATATCATCTAATAATCTTTCAACAGGATCTTTGTTCCACTTGTATTCCCTCTGGTAGAAATCAATATAATAGGTAGTGCTTGCAAACAACGTATCGATGTTTTGTTTGTCGGGTGAAATGTCCATTGGTTATGAATTTAGCGTTAGTGTGATTTTTGTTTAGTAGTTAGTTACATTTGTAGCCAGCGCT
>DASZUY010000247.1:0-5389 GCA_035547495.1 Parafilimonas sp.
TCTCCTTATTGCCTGTAATGATTTGCTTTTATATTTTCTGATGCGAGCCGTACGGTTTCGTCTATTCGTTTTTGTCTTGTTTCTTCTTTCTTTGCGTTGAGTATCCACTCTAAAATTATCCGTTTTGATGAGGGTGGAAAAGCGAGAAAGTTTTTCAAGGCTGCCTTATTTTTGTTTAGTTGTTTCTGTAAGTCGCCTGGAATTACAGAATTTTGAACATCAACTAATGCTTCCCAAGTGCCAATTTTTTTTGCCAGGTCAATTAGTTTTTGTCCACTCTCCGTCATTTGTCCTTGCGCTATCATTTTGTTGGCCCGTTCTCTGTTGGCTTTGCTCCAATTGCTTTTCGGTTTTCGTTGAGCAAAAAACTGGTATTTACTTTCTTCGTTTCGTTTGTGTGCTACACTGTCTATCCAACCAAAGCAAATAGCTTCTTCAACAGCTTCTTCATAATAAACACTTTTAGTGATGCTGCCTTTGTGATAAATGATTAGCCAAACAGATTTTTCTGTTTGGCTATTTTTCTCCAACCATTTACGCCATTCTTTTCGTGTTTTGGCGTGTAAAGTTTTTACGTCATTGTGAAACTCCATTCCGTCACTTTAAGTTGTTTGGCAAGATTTGAAACTTTGTCAAATTCCCTTGCAGTAATAATAACTTTAAAGCCAGGTTCTTTTAATACTGAACAATATTATTGTTTTTGCAGTTCTTCCAGCGCCTTTTTACCACCTTCACTTTGCGGATTTAATTCAAGCGATTTTTTATACATATAAATGGCTTCTTCTTTTTTTCCTGTGTGTGCCAACGCTTCTCCATAACTATCATAGGTATTAAAGCTGTTGGGAAAAAACAGTGTATTAAGTTTTAGCACTTCCAATGCTAATTCGTTATGTCCTTCAAATTTAGCTTCATATAATAATCGTAAACCCAATTCATTCATGTCGTCTTCATTCAAATAATAGTGTGCAGAATCAGCCAGCAATTTCTGCAATTCACAAAATGCGGCGTCAACCCCTTTTTCTGCAAGGGCGGTTCCATAGTCTTGCGTCACTGATATTTTTTTTATGCTCAAAGGCTGATTATCTAAAATATTCATTGCGTTAACGGCATTTGCATAAAGGCTTTTGTGAAAATTATTATCAAACATTATTATCGTTTGCTTTTTTGTAATGTTTCTTAAAAAGATACTCAAAGCGCCGGGCTGTCCGCCTGTGTGCCATACAATTTTACCGTTAGTACTATCATTAAAAATAAACCATCCCAATCCATAAGATGCTTTGCCAATGCCAATGTTGGCATTTGCAATTTCACCATTGTTCAATTTTGCAGGTGTGAATGCTTCATTTAATGTAGAAGGTTTTAAAAGTTTTCCCGTGTAAAGCACTTCATCAAACTTCAATAAATCATCTGCTATTGTGAGTATATTTCCCTGTCCAACAAACCCGCTTGCGTTATATAGCCGCCACCGGTATTGTTTCATACTGTCAACATTTTTATAAGCAGAAGAATATAAAGTTGGATGATCATAATTAACAGCAACATTCCCGTTTTTTATATCTGCTTCGCTCAGAAAAAAAGTCTTGAACATCTTTGAAGGGTTAAAAATATTTTGCTGAACATATTTTTGAAAAGTCATACCGGATACTTTTTCTACGAGTAATGCCAGCAAACAAAAGTTGGTATTTGAATATTGCCACCTCGTTCCGGGTTCGAAATTTAAGGGTCGCTTCCACATTTTCAGAGAAGCAATAACATCTTTAATTGTAAAAATTTTATCCGGGTGTTCATTTATTTGTTTTTCATAAATTTCATAATCCGGCAAACCGGAAGTGTGGGAAAGTAAATTTCTTATAGTAATATCCGGGTATGGGAAATCAGGAAAATATTTTATGAATGTGTCGTCTAATTTTAATTTTCCCTTTTCTTTTAACTGAAGAATAGCAGTTGAAGTAAACACTTTTGAAACCGATGCTAAAGTAAATTCTGTGCTATCATTGTTTTTGATGTTGTTTTGTAAATCGGCAAATCCAACATATTTTTTTGCAATAATATTTCCATCCTGCGCAATTAAAATGCTTCCGTTTATTTGTTTATAATCATTCAAAGAATTAAAAAAACTATCCAATCGTTGTGAAATAGTTTGTGCAGTTACCTGTATGTAACAATTGACAAAAATTAAAGTGACAATAAAGTATTTATTGGTTGAAACTACAAAAGATAGCCGTCTCATTCATTTATTATTTCTCACCAAATTAGTGATGGATGCAAAAAGAAAATAGAATGAATTTTGCCTCTGTGATTATTGATTATTCTTTAACCTTTTATATTCTTTTGGTAAAAAGCCGGTTAGCTGTTTAAATGTTCTTATAAAATGGCTTTGGTCAGCAAAATCACACAGGTATGCAACATCAGTAAGCGAAGTTGAATTTCTAATAAGGGATAGCGATTTTTCAATCTTTAGTTTGCGCATGTACTCCCCCAGTGTGCAGGACAAATATTTATGAAAATGCTTCGAAACAGTAATTGGATTAACGGCGGCTTCTCTTGCTAAATCTGTTAAGGTTAATTTTTTATTCCACGAATCATTCAGCAGTTCATGCACTTTCTTTAACCATAAAGGCATTTCTTTTTTGTGGTTGATTTTTTCAAATTTGCAGATCAAATCAAAGAACAACATACTAATAGAAGTTGCCGAAAAATTATCGTTTGCCAATATCTCTTTATATATTTTAAGCATCAGGAATTTCCCGTCCGGGTGATGAGTAATTGTATGATTAATTAATTCTTCTGTAAGCTCATATTTTTTTAAAAAATCATTCTCTATTTCAAGGTTAATATTTTTTGAAGGGAATATTTTTTGTATGTTCTGATGCGGTTCGCCTGCATGATAAAACATGATGTTGCCTGGCAATCGTTCATATTTATTGCCGATGCGCTTTTCAACACTTCCTCCCTGCAAAACAAAACTGATGTGAAGGTTGTCATGATAATGCATTTGACTTGTAAGCGCTTCCTCCGGATAAGTTGTAGCCCCTGCTATAATTCCATCAGCATAACACATGTCAACTATTTTACCTAAATAATGCCCTTTGTCTAATGAAAGTAATTGGCTCATATAAATTATTTAGGTCTTCACGATAGCATGGCGCACAACGTTCGAGTGCTTGCGATGGCAGGGCATCGAAGTTCGTCACGCCTGTACCAAAGCCGAAATATTTTTATTACCGAAGTTAAATACAAATGTTCAATAGTGTAATGTTACAATGCGAGTTGAAGCTGAATGGAGTTTATGGTAGTTTATTGATGTTGCAATCCGTCTTCCCCTTGTATTGCAAATATTTTTTTGTGGCAGGAGTATTTGTTTATTTCTTTTTATTTTCAGTGAGAGAAACGGCGAATTCTAATTCAGTGTCCACGTTATTGGTAAAATCTTTGACCGACGGAGTGACATCGTAATCAGGTTGTATTCCATGACCTTTAGTGTTCTTATAACCATCCAGATTCACCATTCTTTTAATCCATGGAATGTCTACCCTGATTTTGGTGTTAGGTAAAGTAATATCAGTCCCCGACCCTGAAACAGGTCCTTCCATATCGCCGCCACCTTCTTCACCAATAAAAATGGCATCCCTTCTATTCACCCGTATCAGCGTCGCAAAAACAGAAGCAGCAGAGCCGGTAGCTCCATTGATAAGAACATACAAATTGTTTTTGTAATTATCAGCGTCAGGCAGCATTGGTCTTGACCAGTTTTCAGTTTTATATTGCGGGTTACTTCTAAAACCGCCATTTTTCTGAGCTATAAAAAGCTCGTCCGGATAATTGGGAAATGCTGTGGAATCCGTAAAATAAGCTTTCAATTCAGGAAACCTGTAATTGTTTACTTCGTGGTATCGGTATGGCTGAAATGTGCCCATAGTTATATAAGGCATCAATTTCATCCCAATTCCCAAATCTCCACCTTCATTATTCCGCAGGTCAATAATGAGTTTTTTTATTAATTTCTTCTGAAGAATGTCTGCAATGCTTTTGAATTCTGTTGATGTGCTGTAATTATATTTTAGCCAGGCATAATCATGAAAATCTGAAAGCCTTAAGTAAGCAGTTGAATCATTTAACAGCCTAAACTCATAAGGATTTTCTTTGTGTTTCTTCGGATCGTTTAATGTGGAATAACGCCTCCAATAATGCTGGTAAATAGTTTTGAAGTTAAGGCAGCAACTTTCACTGTTTCAATTTGATTATTTGCATAACGCTTTATTCTCAGGCTAAAAGTATCAGGCATGCCAATAAACAATGCGTAATGAACGATAAACCGGTTATAAGTTTGATGCATTGAAAATTGTTCAAGGTTTCTTTTTTTAAATGTTTCTATATACCCGTTTGTATGGATAGTTGGCAAAAGTATCTCTAAAACTTTCTGAGCAGTTTGTCCGTTAATTTGCAATATCTCGTCGCCTCGCTTTAAAGAAAGATCATCATTCAAATTATTGTCTATATAGAGCCGGTTATCAATTATCCTGATAAAAAAAGGAAATAATAAATCTTTGCCGCCATCAACTGAATTGTCATAAACAGTTTGTCCAATTTGCGAATCCCAATACGCTTTTGATGGAAGCGCAAATGTATGTTCATCTCTAACCGCAGTAACCATTCTATTTATAATCCTGTAAAATTCAATTTCGGTCATTGGACTGATGATCTGGTTATAAGCGGAATTAAATAGAGAGTCAATTGTTTCCTTACTGGAATACCTGTATAATCCCGGATGCACTTCTTCTAAAACGTTCCGAAGCAGTTTGAAATCCTTTTGTAATTGTTCTACTTCAAACTTTTTTTGTGGATCGTACCGTGTTTGAGCCAATAGCTGAAATTGTACTACGATGAATGTGATAGTTGATATAATTCGAAGCGTATGCATTTATATTGCTTTATGCACGAGGCAAATTAATTATGAACTGACTTCCTTCATCTTCTCTGCTTTCTGCTTTTATAGTTCCGTTGTGTTCTTTGGTGATGATGTCATAAGTTGTCTGAACCAGGATTTACCGGATTAACTGATTAGCCCGATTATACCGGTAAGTTAATTATAAATGATGTCCCTTCTCCCTCTTTACTTTCCACGTTTATCGTTCCGTTATGTTCTTTGGTGATGATATCATAACTTAAACTCAAACCCAAACCAGTTCCTTGCCCCGTAGGCTTTGTTGTAAAGAATGGCTGAAAGATTTTATCAACGATGTTTTGAGGAATGCCGTTACCATTATCTTCAACTTTTATTTCAACCTTATCATTTACTTTTTTCGTTTGAACTGAAACAAGCGGTTTGTAATTATCGGTAAGCCGTGAACGGTTAGCGGTGAACTTTTCATTCACTGCATAAAAAGCA
>DASZUY010000248.1:0-4299 GCA_035547495.1 Parafilimonas sp.
TGCTTTTTATGCAGTGAATGAAAAGTTCACCGCTAACCGTTCACGGCTTACCGATAATTACAAACCGCTTGTTTCAGTTCAAACGAAAAAAGTAAATGATAAGGTTGAAATAAAAGTTGAAGATAATGGTAACGGCATTCCACAAAACATCATCGGTAAAATTTTTCAGCCATTCTTCACTACCAAGCCAACAGGACAAGGAACTGGATTGGGTTTGAGCTTAGCTTATGATATCATTACCAAAGAACACAACGGAACAATTAAAGCGGAAAGTAAAGAAGGCGAAGGAAGTGTGTTTATTATTCAATTGCCAATATCTGCATAAATGAAATCAAATCTTTTTAAACTGTTATTTTTTCTAAACTTTATTATTTGTTCATATTCTGTATTCGCTCAAAATGATTCATTATATCTATTATATATAGATTCATTAAAGCAAACACTGCCTGCTGCGCCGAATGATACAAACAAAGTAGGAGCCTATTCTGAAATAGCCGATTTTTATCAGTGGTCTAACCCGGATAGTTCTCTTTTGTATGCTTTGCCGGGTATAGCCTTGGCAAAAAAATTAAACTTTATGACAGGAGAATATGATCTCCTGCTTCCAATATCTGAGGCGCTCTCTATAAAAGGTAATTACTCAAAAGCATTAGAGTATAGGTTTAGGGGGATAGAACTTGCAGATCAGTTCAAAAACCCGGAAAAGATTGCAAATTCATTAGCCTTAACAGGTCTTGTTTATTCTCGTGCTGAAAATTATGATAAAGCATTGGAGTATTTTTATAAGGCGCAGAAAACGAATGTTGAAACCTTAGGTGGACCTCAATTTCTTAAAGGATTTATAGGAGAGGCTTACTTTAATTTACATAAATGGGATTCTGCTCTGCTTTATATACAAACAGCTTATAATTTAGATATAAAAGACACAAATTTTCACTGGAGTGAACCTTACCAATATCTCGCAGCTATTTATGAACAAAAAGGAAACTTTATAAAAGCAATTTCTCTTTATAAACTAAGCTTTAATTATAGCTTTAGCAATAATGATATACTTAAAAGTTATAATGGCATTGCTTCTGTTTATCAGAAAACAGGTCAAACAGATTCTGCGATTTTTTACGCAAAACAGGTAATAGGTCTGGGAACAAGAGTTTCCATAAATGCTCCTTTAATTGACGCAAGTAGATTACTGGTGAAAATCTATAAATCAAGACACGAAATTGATAGCGCATTCAAATACCAGGAAATACTTTTAACATATCAGGATAGCTTATTTAGCCAGGAGAAAATAAAACAATTGCAAAATGTTACGTTTAATGAACAACTGCGGGAGCAAGAAATCATTTTTGAAAAAGACAGGTACGAAAACAGGATAAAGCAATATGCATTGATTGCTGCTTTAACTACATTTATTATTATAGGACTTATACTTTGGAGAAACAACAAAACCAAACAAAGATCAAATACTTTATTACAACATCAGAAGAAAGAAATTGAATTGCAAAAAGAAAAAGTGGAAAGCACTTTATCCGAATTAAAATCAACTCAACAACAACTTATACAAAGTGAGAAGATGGCAAGCCTTGGAGAACTCACTGCAGGCATTGCCCACGAGATACAAAACCCTTTGAACTTCGTGAATAATTTTAGTGAAGTAAGCAATGAGTTGATTGATGAAATGAAAGAAGAACTTAAAAAAGGAGATGTTGATGAAGCAAAATTTATTGCAGATGATATCAAACAAAATTTAGAAAAAATAAATCATCACGGCAAACGTGCCGATGCGATTGTAAAAGGCATGTTGCAGCATTCACGTCAAACAAAAGGAGTCAAAGAACCAACAGATATCAATGCTTTGTGTGACGAATATATAAGATTAAGCTTTCATGGCATGCGTGCAAAAGACAAAAACTTCAATGCAGAAATAAAAACAGATTTTGATGAAAGTATTAGGACAATAAATGTAGTGCCGCAAGATATTGGAAGAGTATTGTTGAACCTTTTTAATAACGCTTTTTATGCTGTGAATGAAAAGTTTAAAGCTAACCGTTCACTGCTAACCGATAACCACAAACCAACTGTTTCAGTTCAAACAAAAAAAATAAATGATAGAATTGAAATAAAAGTTGCAGACAATGGTAACGGTATTCAGCAAAACATTATTGATAAAATCTTTCAGCCATTCTTCACTACCAAGCCAACAGGACAAGGAACAGGTTTAGGTTTATCACTTGCATATGACATCATTACCAAAGAGCATAACGGAATAATAAAAGTGGAGAGTAAAGAAGGTGAAGGAACGGCGTTTATAATTAGTTTATCTTAAGCAAAAATTTAAACATTTAATCATTTTAAAAAATAAAATCTATGGCAATTAATCCAAAAACACCCGGCATTCATCACATTAATCTTCGTTCATCAGATCTTCAGGTTTCAAGAAAATTTTACAGCGATGTTCTTGGCTTTCCCATTGCTCTGGAAAACGATGAGCTGTTTGCATTTCCTGTCGGTAGTGTATTTATTGTTTTTAAAAAGGCTGCAAATAATACGCAATTCAATCCATTTACAATTGGTACAGACCATATTGCTATTGCATGCGAATCTGAGGAAGAGCTTAATCGTATCGCAAAAGAATTGAGCGAGGCGAAAGTAGAAAACACAGGTGTAAAATTAGATTCCACATTAAACAAATTATACGTTGCTTTTAAAGACCCTGATCGCATTCAATGGGAATTTTATATGATTTGATTTTTTACAGAGCTAAAATGCATGAAGGAAATTAACCTGTTAATAAATAAAGTAGACGCGCTTAACGCTGATGCATGGCTTAAGCGTGTAAGCAATTCAAACGTTGCATTAGAAACGAGTAAAGAAGCTGCAACCCTTGCTAAAAGCATTAATTATACAAAGGGAACTGCTGAAGCTTTGCGCACGTTAGGATTTTCATACATCCGTATTTCAAAACATGCAGAAGCATTAGAATATTTGCAAGAGGCGCTTGCACTGTTTGAAATATTAAACGATGACTATGGAATATCTGATATCTATGAATACTTTGGAATTGTAGAAAGAAGTTTTGGTAATTATGAAAATTCATTAAAAAATCTTTTTAAAAGTCTTGAATTAAGACAACGTATAAATTACAAAGAAGGCGAATCTTTATCGTTATATCATCTGGGTGTTACATATAAATATCTTGGTGATTATAACCATGCATTAGATTTTTTTTTAAAAAGTTTGGCAATAGCAAATGAAATAAAAGATTGGGCTTCCAAATCTTACAGCCTGAATAATATCGGTCTTATTTATTTTGAATCGGAAGATTATGTTACAGCACTCAATTATCTTAACCAAAGCCTTGTTTT
Organism: Parafilimonas sp.; assembly: GCA_035547495.1. Classification (GTDB taxonomy): domain Bacteria; phylum Bacteroidota; class Bacteroidia; order Chitinophagales; family Chitinophagaceae; genus Parafilimonas. The sequence continues at coordinate 3,366 of DASZUY010000248.1, forward strand.
ACGCCGTAATGCAGGTGATAAATGGGGGGAAGCCGGTTGTTTGGATAATATTGGTTTGTGCTATTTCAAAACAATGCAGTTAAATGCAGCAATCGAATATTGTGAGCAAAGTTTAAACATTGCAAAAGCAATAAAAGACAGTAAAGGTGAAGGAAACAGTCTTATGCACCTTGGCAATATCTATAAACAGAAAAAAAATTATGGTGAAGCACTAAACTATTACACGCAAAGTCTCGCGTTAAGAAAAAAAATTGGTGATAAAAAAGGCGAAGCAGAAGTAATTGTTTTGCTTTCAGAATTACATACTGAGGAAGATAAAGAGCTCTCGAATGAATCAATTAATTTGTTGACAGATGCATTAAGAATTGGTAATGATATAAAATCAAATGAATTACTTTCTAAAATTCATTATGCATTTTATAAAATAAATAAAAAGAAAAATTTATTTGATGACGCATTACTTCATTTGGAAGCATATTATAAAATTGAAAAGGAAATTCATAGAGCGGATTTAAATCAAAAAATACTTAACCTTGAAATTTCGCATCGTGTAGAAAAAACAAAGCAGGAAGCAGAAATATTCAAACTTCGTAATATTGAATTGGCAAATCTGTACGAAGAAATTAAAAGCCAAAAAAACAATCTGGAGAAAACACTTACAGAACTTAAATCAACCCAGGCTCAACTTATACAAAGCGAAAAAATGGCAAGCCTTGGAGAACTCACTGCAGGCATTGCACACGAAATTCAAAACCCGCTAAACTTTGTAAATAATTTTTCTGAGGTAAATAGAGAAATGCTTGATGAAGCAACAGAAGAAATAAATAAAGGAAACATAGATGAAGTAAAAAATATTTTGAATGATATTAAAGACAACTCAGAAAAAATAAATCATCATGGTAAACGTGCAGATGCTATTGTCAAAAACATGTTG
>DASZUY010000249.1:0-1786 GCA_035547495.1 Parafilimonas sp.
ATTACATTTCCATTATGGTTTTTTATATCATTATAAATAATATCATTATCTGTTACCACCAACACATCATCAAATAAACCTGTAGCAGTTGTATTTTTATAGGTTGTTGTAATGATGGTTTCTTCACCCAGCAATTGCATAAGCTTTCCCGGAAATCTTACCGATGCATAACGTGCAGGTATAACTGCAATTTTTTTCATGCAGCAAATGTATAAACGAATAAAGCATGAACGTGAATAAATGAAATGGCTATCTTCAACCAAAAAATTTCTTGCTATGCGACTTATATTAATTATGCCGTTTTGCTTTTGTTTATTGAATACAATCAATGCACAAAAAACAGATGAAAAACTTACCAAAGAGCTATCACAATTAATACAAGGCTTTCATGGCGATGTTGGAATTTATGTGCACGATTTAAAACACAATAAAACAGTTGCCATTAATGCGGATACAATTTTTCCAACGGCAAGTATTGTAAAGATTTCAATTCTCATCGGCATAATGGATAAAATTCAAAAAGGTGAGTTGGATTATCATCAGCGTTTGTTATATACTGATTCTCTTTTTTATGATGAAGGCGACGATGTGCTTTCAAGATTTAAAGACAGCTCATCAATAGAATTAAGTAAAGTAATGATGCTGATGCTTACGATAAGTGATAATTGCGCAAGTCTCTGGATGCAGGGTTTGGCAGGCGGCGGCACAAGAGTTAATGCAATACTCGATAGCCTCGGTTATAAATATACAAGAGTGAACAGCAGAACACCGGGTAGGGAAAATAACAGAAGTATTTATGGCTGGGGACAAACAACGCCGCGTGAAATTGCAACGATAATGGAAGGCATTGTGAATGGAACTATTTTAAGCAAAACTTCAAGTGAAAAAATGTTGCGTTTGTTGGGCAGACAATATTGGGATGAAGAAGCGATCTCACAAATTCCTCCGGGTGTTTTTATTGCAGATAAAAATGGCGCTGTTGATGAGAGCAGAAATGAAGTAATGTTTGTAAATGGAAAAGAAGACCCTTATATATTTTCAATCTTCACAAAAAATAATGTGGATACAAGCTGGCAATACAATAATGAAGCATGGGTTTTAACGAGAAAAGTTTCTGCTTTGTTATGGCATTATTTTAATCCGAAAGAACCGGTTTCAGATGAGCCCATAAGAAAAGATTGATTAAAAAATGTGATACACAATAAAGCTCATCAAATACGCTAAGCCCGTCATATAAACAAATTGTATAGCCGGCCATTTCCATGTTTTTGTTTCGCGTTTTACAACAGCAAGTGTGCTCATACACTGCATGGCAAAAACATAAAACACCATCAGCGACAGAGCTGCAGGCAACGTATAAACTTTTGTTCCGTCATCTTTAACTGCGCTTTGCATTTTTTGCCTAAGCGTTAAATTGTCTTTGTCTTCCACACTATATAAAGTGGCCATCGTTCCCACAAAAACTTCCCGCGCAGCAAACGATGTAATTAAAGCAATTCCAATTTTCCAGTCGTAACCCAATGGTTTAATTACAGGTTCAATTGTTTTACCTAAAATACCGGCAAAAGAGTTTTGCAGTTTTTCAGATTTATATTGTTTTTGAATAGAAGCAGCTTGTTGCGGAGAAACAGTTTGTGTTTTTATTACAGCAAATTTTTCATCTACTTTATGCATACGCGATGGTGGTCCAAAACTGCTGAGAAACCAAAGCAAAAGACTGATAAGTAAAATAACACGACCTGCATCTGTAACAAAAATTTTTGCTTTTTCAATCATGGTTATTCCA
>DASZUY010000250.1:0-10079 GCA_035547495.1 Parafilimonas sp.
CTCCAATGTGATCTTAAAAATGTATAATAATGCACCAGGAGGCAATGGTAATGATTTTGCACTTGATGACATCACCTTTCGCCCGGTGGGTCCCCAAACTTCAATTAGCATAGCAGGCACTAGTTTAGATTCAATAAGCACATGTGGCTCTGTAAATTTAATTTCTTCTGTCGAAACCTGTTATGCTTCTAACCAATACCAATGGCAAGTAAGTATAAACAATGGCGTATGGACAGATATTAATCAAGGTAATGAAGATTCATTTGCTGTTAGCGTAACCGCACCTGAAATTTACAAGTACAGGCTTACAGTTGCGCAGAATGGAAATATTGACAATCTGAATTGCAGAGTAAATTCTAATGATGTAATTATAACAGTCCCTTCTCCACCAGTAATTAATTTTTCTACTGCGTCAATTTGTTCCGGCAAAACATATACCTTACCTTGGGGGGAAAATGTTGATTCAAGCGGAATTTACACTGATACATTGCATTACCAATCTGGCTGCGATAGCATTATTAATACGGTTCATTTGGTTGTGCAATCTTCAACTATCTCAAATAAAAGCCTTTCAATTTGTGAAGGCAAAACTTATGCTTTGCTTTCAGGAAAATCAATTTCACAAACAGGTTTTTACAGCGATACCCTTCGAAGTACCTCCGGCTGCGACAGCATCGTAGAAAATGTTAATCTCACAGTTAAACCCGTAAATGTATCGAGGCAAACTGATTTTATTTGCAGTGGTAAAAACTACATCCTTCCATGGGGGCAAGTTGCAACTGACGCCGGAACTTTTTACGATACTCTACGTTATTCAACCGGCTGCGACAGTATTATCAATTCCATGCAGTTACTTCCGGCCTTCGAAAAGGTCAATAACATTTCCGCATCAATTTGCCCCGGAAATTCGTATACTTTGCCTTGGGGAATAATCGTACATGCTGGAGGTGTCTACAGCGATACGTTGCGTTACCTGTCGGGCTGTGATAGTGTTATAACGAATATTAATTTAGCGCAGCAATTACCCAATTACTCTAAATTAGAAGAGCCGATTTGCCCCGGTCAAATTATTCACTTGCCTTCAGGTAAAATAGCAACTTCTCCAGGCTTATACAATGATACTCTGAGAGGCATCGTTTCAGGATGTGACAGTGTCATAACTTCCCTAATTCTGTTTGCCGGCACGTCACCTCCAATTCACATCAGTAAATCAAATGATCTTTCGTGTGGTTATGGAATAAGCAAGTTATCCGCCTCGGGAGGCAGATATTATATTTGGTCACCAGCAAGTTCTATCGATAATATTTATAGTGCCCAACCAACAGTGACTCCATCAGTTAATACAATGTATCACGTTAAAGTAACTACAGTAGAAGGATGCTCAGGGGAAGATAGCGTAGAAGTGTATGTTACAAAAAGCAATTTAGACGGAGACATTTACATGCCTAATGCTTTTACGCCGAATAATGATGGCTTAAACGATTGCTTTGGTGTAAAACATTTAGGAGCAGTTTCGAATTTAAGGTTCGCAATTTATAATCGTTGGGGTCAATTAATCTTTTTCACCACGAATCCTAGGCAATGCTGGAACGGAACATACGCAGGAAAATTTCTTAAATCCGATACATTTATTTACCAAGTTTCTGGAAATACCTTCTGTGGAAAATTCTCAAAACAAGGCACCGTTGTTTTAATAAGATAAACTAACATGTTATACGATAATGTGCGTACCTAAAGTCGTTGCATAGGGAAATGTTTCTTGTTGCACTACTTTCGTTCTTACCTTTTTTTCGGTTTAAAAGAGGACGATTGTTTTCACTATCTAATGTTAGATAAAACGCACAAATTTTTATACTTCCGTGTTCAATCCCAGACAGTGTGTCAAACATTATTGTGATATAATATGGGCAAAGGGCGATGGAAACTGACCGGTGATTTAACTGGCTGCAGATGAACATTAAGTAAAGATGGGAGGACTATTAGGGGGTATAAATGATCATTAACAGCATCTTTTTAAAAAAACCATTTACACCTTAAAAAAACCATTACATCAAGTTGCAAATTGGATGTTTTTATGTGTCGATGCTTTTCACACACCGCCTTTTTCTTTGGTATTATTTGAGGAGTCCAATTTCTATCGCTAATATATGTTAATAGCTAACCACTGTTATTTTCGTCAAGCGTTTCTTTAAATTCATCCTCATCTTTTCAATTGCGCTAACTTTGTCCCCTGTTGATTAAAACCTGTCATGGTGGTAACCTGTGCGGGATTAGATTGCACTTTACCCAACCATGATAGCGTTTTTAAAAAGAACACTTTCTTTTTGGCTCTCTCAATTTGCAACGTCAGCGGGATTGGACTGCTGTTTGCGAACCGGGAGAGCTTTTTATTCTCGGGTTTTGACGTTTATTATATCATAAACATGAAGAACTCTAAGCAATATCAATCACGTGTTGTTGAAATATATAAGTACTTATCCAAATTATATAAGCGCTTATATATTAGATGACAAAATATTGCCTTAAAAATGTTGTGTATTCATCCGTTTAGATACTTATCCCTTATCTGACCCCACCTTAAAATTGGCGGTTGACTACCCCCCGGGTTAAACTTTTAAAATTTACTTTCTCTCAACTAAACAAAAAAAGTTTTTCTGTAAGCGGATAGTCGACGACAATAATCTTTCACTATTAAAAAAAATCAAAATGGTTACAATTAAAAACTATGCCTTGCGCGAAAGCAAGGAAGGCAAAAAATTCATCACGCTTGAGCTGCAGGGTGATGTCGAATTGGTTCAATCCATGGAAACTGGAAACTTTTACGCAACTGTAAGAAAATGTAGCATCACTTCAACCTTTGATGAAGCAACAGCAAAATCATTGATCGGAACAAAGATGCCAGGCTCCATAAAAAGAGTTGAAACAGAAGCTTACGATTTCACGGTACCGGAAACCGGCGAAGTGATAAAGCTTGCTCATAGTTGGCAGTATGTTCCTGAAGAAACGGAAGCGCAATCAGCACGCAACCAACAATTGCAAGCCGCTTAACGTCAATTTAACCTTTAAGGGTTTCTATCAAACAAGAACAAGCAGGGTGAACAGCATCCTGCTTTTTTATTTCACGAACAAAACAAATTATTATGCAGTTACAACAGGCAGAAAGAAAACGGGTAAAACTGAGACTTAATATCGCTGCACCTTCAGGATTTGGTAAAACCTACAGCGCTTTATTGATAGCCTACGGAATTACAAATGACTGGTCTAAAATTGCTGTGATAGACACTGAAAACGACAGCGCATCTCTTTATTCTCATTTAGGTCAATTCAAAACACTTCAACTAAAAGCACCGTATAGTTGTGAGCGGTACATCGAAGCAATTAAGATCTGCGAAGATGCTGATATGGATGTTATCATCATTGATTCTATTACACATGTTTGGAAAGGTCAGGGTGGTCTTCTGGAATATCAAAATGCATTGGGTGGCAGATACCAGGATTGGGCAAAAGCAACTCCCTTATACCAAAAATGGTTAAACAAAATCCTTCAGTCATCAGCTCATGTTATTACTACCAACAGAAAAAAGCAGGGCTACAACATGATTACTGAGGGCAATAAAACCAAGGTGGAAAAAGCAGGACTTGATGATGAGATCAGGGATGGTTACGAATATGAAATGACCATAGCATTAGAGATCACAAATGACAAGCACATGGCAAGAGCCTCTAAAGACCGTACAGGTTTGTTTACAGACAAGCCAGAATTTATCATAACTGTAGAAACAGGCAGAAAGATTTTAGCCTGGTGTATTGAAGGCAAGCCATCTGATATGGTCGAGCGCATCAATGATTGCAAAAGCCTTGATGAGTTGCTCAAACTTTATTATCAAAATCCAACCGAAGACAAGCAATTGTTAGGGTTATACTCCGCCCGTAAAAAAGAATTTGAGAAACAACTATCAACATCAAAATCAAAACAAAATGGAATCCATCATACTACAACAACAAGACAATAGATCTGCTGAGCTGATAAACGACAATGACATCTCAGATTACTTAAAAGATATAGCCGTTGTAAAAGATAAACAAGTCATCTCAACGTCGAAGCCGTTTATAGAAGCAAATACCAGTGAAGTATCTTTTGAAGAGATGATGGAAAAGCACATCATCCCTGTTTTTATAAAGGACAATGAGCCCGTGATCAGCCACACACAATTTATAGAAGCAATGGTTTATGAAGTGAATAAGATTTACAATGGCGAGATGATACTAAAGCCGAATATCAGGGTATCTCATCCGATAAAAGGCAGAATACCGGAGGCAAGAAATAAACCAGCGCATGAATTGCTCAAGCAAGAAAAAACATTGTATTATGAACGCATGGCCTTCGTGATTGAAATTCCATCCGTCTACGATGACATTGATGGTAACAGCTTATCGCTATGTGTTGGCGGCGTAAAATCTTACAGCTTAGATAATCTTTATGCAAGACAGGGAGCAGATCAGCATTTTAAGATCTTCATCGGTTTTAAAAATTCTGTTTGCACAAATCTTTGCGTTTGGACAGATGGGTTTGTAGGAGATTTAAAGGTCTCCAATATAGGACAACTGCGGGCTTGTATTTATTCGTTGATATCAAAATACAACTTAGTCTATCACTTGAATGAAATGCGGCTGCTTAAGGATTACTCCATCACTGAAAAGCAGTTCGCAACAATAGTGGGTAAGTGCAGAATGTATCAATATCTACCGCATAAAACGAAAACTGCAATTCCGGCTCTATATCTTGGAGATTCACAACTAAACTGTGTTTGTAAAGATTATTACAAAGACAACAGTTTCTGTAAAAATGATGACGGTTCTATCAATCTCTGGAAGCTTTACAATCTTTTCACCAATGCAAACAAGAGTAGTTACATCGACAATTTTATTGACCGGAATGTGAACGCTTACAACTTCGCTGAAGCTATCCGTTTTGCCTTACAAAACAAATCATCAAACTGGTTCTTAAATTAAATGGTTAAAGCCTTGTTCAATTGAGCAAGGCTTTGATGCTTTTATTCATTTTGCAAGAATCATTTGTTTTCTATCTATCAACTTTCCATTTACATATAAAGAATATTGATAAGCACCAGAAGCAAGTGTTGAAGCATCAACTGTCAAACTTCCATTGCCTTTAGTATTCAAATTCACTTGCTTTATTACCACGCCCTTCCTATCCGTTATAATAATTTTAGCTGATGAATATGACAATGGTAAATAATAAGCGATAGTCGTTGAATTAGAGAATGGGTTAGGCACATTTTGAAGCAATGACGCAGAAGAAATAATTGTTGATTGTTGAACACTTGCCGATGAAGTAATCATCGATTTTAATTCATCAATTTCTTGTTGCTGCTTTTCAAATTTGTTTTCCAAATCAGCATTTTGATTTTTTAATGAATCATTTTGTTTTGATAATTCCTGAACCGCTTTTACAAGTGGTACGACAAATTCTGCATATCGTAAACCATATAAATCTTTATCATTTTTAGGCGCATCTATGCCACTAAAATCATAACCAATTTCTTTTGCAACCTTTTCAACATCCTGCGCAACAAAGCCTGTATAAACAAAGTGTTGTTTTGCTTTTCTTGCTGCAATTTCTTCTTGTGATGGCTGAACAGACGTGCCGTTTTTATCTTTCAATGTTGTTGTTTGAATAATTCTATCAGCCGCATCCAAATCCAAATTATATGTAATGGGATTAAGCTTATTAATAAACACAAGACCCGGAACATTCATTTTTACGTTTCTCTTCACTCTTCCGTCTGAAATATTGCTCCAGCCAACATAACCACCAATACTGGTAATATCCTCATTGCCAATTCTAACTTGATTACTTGCTGTTGCTAACGCGTTATAACCAATTACCGTCGTATTATTTAAATCAATTGCATAACGGTTCGCATAATAACCCAAAGCAGTATTGTTATTTCCAGTTATATTCGAATAAAGACTATAATAACCATCTGCTGTATTACCATTGCCTGTTGTGTTATAAAAAATAGATTCAAATCCAGTTCCGGAATTAGCGATTCCTGTAGTGTTAAAGTATACGGCAGAGTACCCACATGCAGTGTTGCTATTACCAATAGTATTTGCCACCAGCGTATTCTTTCCTACCGCTGTATTCCAATACCCATAAGTATTTGTCTCCAAGGCAGCAGTTCCAAGGGCAACATTTTCGTAACCAGAAGTATTTTTATAAAGCGCCTGATCTCCTACTGCGGTGTTGAAGTGTCCATGAATGTTAGAATTTAAAGCTTGGTATCCATTTGCCACGTTACCAAGTCCATCTATATTTGATTGAAGCGATTCATAGCCAGTGGCTGTGTTATAAGCGCCGGTGGAATCTGAAAACAGTGAATTATCTCCAACAGCAGTATTATACTTTCCACTATCCGTAGTGCTATCACCTGGAATGATAGATGTAAGTGCATTTGAACCTAATGCGAGATTTCCAATGTGAGTACTATCAGCAATCACTCTTACCCCGTTTATATAAATAGAACCATCAATATAGATATTGTTCCATGGTTTGTTTATTGAACCTAGGTTTACAACACTCAAAGCTTTAGGCAACAGATCAGTGTTAATGGCTGTGGATGTAAGATTAGATAAACTCCTGTTCGCTCCACTGCTCTTTATTGTTGACCAATTTACATGCCCTGCACCGTTAGTGGTTAGCACCTGTCCGTTTACACCGTCCTTAGAAGGCAAAGTATATTCACCGATTGTTAGCGTACTATTATTTGTTCCAATCACAAGATTTTTATTGGTCGGGTAATATTTTAATATTTGTGTTCCTCCAATTCTGAAAGTGCTGCTTGAACTCATATTGATATCGCCGTTTACATCAAGTTTGTAGTTCGGCGATAATTTTCCGATGGCCACGTTGCCAGAGTTCAAAAAAATCGAACTATCATTCTTTTGCCAGTAACCAATGATATTCCATTTGGTCCCGTCGTAATAATAGAAGCCTGGGTAGTTGTTGGTCTGATATATAAGCAAGCCTACTGAAGGACTACTAATTGTATTACGCTGTGACAGAGTTAAGCGCGGAATTAAAATTCCCTTTCCAGTAGATTTTATTTCTAATAGGGATGATGAATCAGGTGTAATTGTTCCAATTCCCGTAGCGCCACTTGGCGGGAAGATATTGGTTTGGGCATTAGCGAAACATACCATGACTACACCAAGAAAAAGTAAAATCACTTTCATAAATAATTGTTTGAAATGAAAAAATGTTTGAATCTTTAGGAGCAATAAACTGCAATTATCCTCAACAGAATAGTAAAGAGTTGTAATAAAGACGACTACAGATTATTTTCAGTCAGCTTTTGATTTTATTTTAATAAAGTTTCAACAAATTGTTGAAGAAAAAAAATAATTAGCAGGCAAGTAAAGAAGAATCATACTAAACTCCTTGCCTTAATAAGCGCAAATGTTTCCCCTGTATTTCACTCTGTTAGAATTAATAAACACATTTAAAAACATTCATTTAATAAACAAGCTTCCTGAAGGGAGGCTTTTTAAATTTTATAATTATGTACCTACCAAAAGTTGCAGAAATCAAAGTTAGTTATCAACCAAACAAAGCAGATAAACCAGTGATAGCAACATCACTTAACGCATATCACTTTTTTAAGGGTTTTTACATGGGCGAAACAATATGCATGCAGGAACAATTTAGCGTTATGTATTTAAACAGAGCAAACAAAGTGCTTGGCGTCTATGTCATCTCCAAAGGTGGTATTACAGGAACTGTTGTTGATATCCGTCTAACTTTGGCGGTTGCACTAAAAACTCTTGCTACATCAATCTTGCTTTGTCACAACCATCCATCAGGAAATTTGAAGCCATCTCAAGCTGATAAAGATTTGTCAATGAGAATAAAGGAAGCAGCTGCGTTGATGGATATAAAAGTGATGGACCATATTATCCTTACGCAGGATAGTTATTTCTCCTTCGCTGATGAAGGTTTATTATAAAAAACAAAGACTATGAAAAACCGTTTACATGTTCAATATTGTAGCAACCATTCACTGTTAGTGGTGAATAATCAGGGGAAGATTAAAGTTCTTTATACACCATTTCCGGTGATATGTATTCAACAAACTAAATGCATTGCTGTTGGTGTTAGAGTTTATGTTGAAGAAGTATTAAGTAATGAGAATGATGAACTGAAGTATGTGATTTTTGATAGCATCTGCTCATATAAACATTTTAAACTACCGATATTGTTTTAGCAGGAGTTATGCTGTATTTTCTTTACTGACCGCTTGTCTAACATCAATTGACTCCGGAAGGTTTTCTTTTGAGATGGTTATGCTCCTAAATCAAAAACCACTGAAATGAAATAACTTACTTACACTTATAAAAAAGAATTTCTTATGACTGAAAACTTTATGTTTTTATTTCGATTGTTCAGCTTAATTAATAATTCTCTTTGTATGGAATAACTATAGAATCAAGATAACCTCGTTTATGGATACAATACGAGATAACACTACAATTCACGCATTTATGGTAGTTTATATTAGAAGCCGGATATTTCATATTTCTTGCCTCTAATAATAATTTCGTTTGCTCTTTAGCATGAAGATATTGCAATGCTAATTGCTGAGTTTTTACTATGGTGAAAATCCTTAGTCCTGTAATTTTTGCGGTTTTGGATTTTATATTAATCGTTGTTTCCAATTTTGTATTCCAATAAAATAAGTAGGCTGTTTTAACATTCATTTCAACTAAATAGCCAACAACCTTTATCAAATCATTTTCGTGCGGAGAATATAGTGTCGAAACTTCTGCCTGAGTATATACCTCTTCAACCAGAAACTCTTCTCGGTCTTTTAAATACATGTCTGGACTGCCTGATATGTCATCATTGTCAAAGTAATAATTCAAAAACATTCCATGATTGACATTCTGACCAAGCCTGGTTGCGTTGAAAATTCTGCGTAAGACTGTTTTTTGTTCATTGCTAAAAATGAAATTTTCAAAAACAATATCTCCGTAAAGTTCTTCTAAAGAACATTTTTTATTCTTGTGAATTTCATATAAGTCATTGAGATTTTTCCTATGAAATGATACTTCTTCATCGTAATCAAGTGACGTCAAATCAGCCACAGGAAAAACGGATTTTTTGATAGCGGCAGAAACCGGACAATAAACAAAGCTCGAAACGTCAGAAGTTATCAGCTCCTTAATTTCTGTGCTTACTGCTTTCTGCATAACAGATTTATCCTCAAACAATGCCATTAGTATTTTTCTAAATAACCAAAATCTCAAGTTACCATCGCACATTGATATTTTTCTTTTTATTGCCTCTAAAAGAGCCCTTTTAGCGAAAGGTGAGTATGATTTCATCAATTCAATTAGCACCCCATCCACCTTATTGAGTTTATAGATTAACCTGCTCAGGTAATCATAATAACTATACTTTTCAGAATGAAATCTTCTATCTGCATACTCGTAACTTCCCTCGTCTTCATTAATGTGATAACGTACCTTATTACTTAGTTTTTCAGCGTTCAATTTTTGTAACCATTGAAGAGCGAGGTCGGGTTGGAGGTTATCTGCCATGTGGAAACAAATAAACTTTGCTAATAAAAAGTCAGCTGGCTTTTTTTGGTCAAGCTCATTAAATATTACATCAGCATTTTGAATCTTCTTACTGGTATCAGTTTCATAAATCACCTCTTCAAAAACCAATGTCCATTTTCTTTGAGCTTTAATTCTTGTAGGATTACCGGCATATTTATCCATTTCATCACATATTTTGTAACACATTTCAAAATTTCTGTTTCGCCTATGAGCGTAAATGAGGTAACATGCGATATCGATAGTTTTTGCCTTTTCGTAAAAAGGCTGCAATAACGCCAACAAAGCGTCTGCGTCCTTTTTTTGCTTTAATTGTTCCGCTTCTTTTAAAGTTTCATCTTTAGTCATTCGTTAGAGTTGGTCAAATGCACTATTATGGCGTATCGGCTTAGAAGATAACACTTGAAATTACTGAAAAACTTAATGAATATAACTCC
>DASZUY010000251.1:0-18320 GCA_035547495.1 Parafilimonas sp.
AGATATTTATAGTTTCAAAGCAGATTATTCAAAACCCTTGCAAAAAAATCTTACACTTGAAGCCGGCATAAAATCCAGCTATGTAAAAACAGATAATGATGCGCAATACACTTTATATGATTCAACTGCTAAAACGTGGAATTATGATGATACAAGAAGCAATCATTTTATTTATAAAGAAAACATAAACGCAGCTTATGTGAATTTACAGAAACAGTTTAAAAAACTCTCTGTGCAATTAGGCTTGCGTGCAGAGCAAACAGTTGCAGATGGAAATCAAAAAGTGAAGATCGACAACTTTCACAAAAATTATGTTAGCCTTTTTCCAACATCTTATTTCAGTTACAAGTTGAATGATAACAATACCCTGGGTTTATCTTACGGAAGAAGAATTGAAAGACCGAGTTACCAGGATTTGAACCCGTTCCAGATGCAGTTAGACCGTTATACATATCAACAGGGAAATCCGAATCTGCAGCCACAGTTTAGTCACAATCTTGAGTTGAGTTATAATTATAAGGGCGATCTAAATATTACTGCAAACTATACAACCATAAAAGATATTATTAATGATGTGCTGATAACAACTGTAAAAGATGAGAGCTATTATACTTATCAAACCAAACAAAATATTGCATCAAATAAAAATATTGGTCTTGCCGTAAATTATGGAAAGCAGTTAAACAAATGGTGGAACCTGAATGTATTTGTAAATGTTTATAACAATAAATATGTTGGTGTAATTGATAACGAACCGATCAATTTAAATGTAACTGCGGTAAGCGGTAACTTAAGCAACCAGTTTAGTTTTAATAAAGGATGGAAAGCCGAGCTTACTGGTTTTTATACAACAAAAGATTTAGTGAGCAGTGATATTTTGGCTGAGCCAATGGGCATGTTTGCATTGGGCGGCAGTAAATCAATTTTAAAAAATAAAGGTTCAATAAAATTAAATTTAAGAGACCCATTTTGGCTGATGCATTTTAATGGCACAACAGAATTAAATGGTTTTGTTGCTGATATAAGAAGTAAATGGGATAACCGCCGCTACATTGTTACGTTCGTATATCGTTTTGGGAAAACAAATGGTCAGCAACAACGCAGGCATACTACGGGTGCAGAAGATGAGCAAAACCGAGTGAAAACAGGAGGCGGTGCTAATTAATTATTGCGTTTTATCTTTGCACGCTTATGCAAAAGCGGCGTTCGGTGGCATTTCACACATTAGGTTGTAAGTTGAATTTTTCAGAAACGTCAACGCTCTCAAGATTATTGGAGAATGATGGTTTTGAGAAAAAAGATTTTACGGATGAAGCGGATGTGTATGTCATCAACACATGTTCAGTTACCGATAATGCAGATAAAGAATGCCGGCAATTGGTTAGAAGAATACAAAAAAAATCTCCTGAAAGTTTTGTGGTGATCACCGGTTGTTATGCGCAATTAAAACCAAAAGAAATTGCTGAAATTCCCGGTGTAGATTTAGTGCTCGGCGCAGCAGAAAAATTTAATATCACACAACACTTAAAAGAACTGCATAAAAATGATGCTGCAAAAATCTCCAGCTGTGATATTGAAGATGTTTCAGGATTTAATTCATCTTACTCGTTAAACGATCGCACAAGAACGTTTCTAAAAGTGCAGGATGGTTGCGATTACAATTGTTCTTTTTGCACCATTCCATTAGCACGTGGAAAAAGCAGGAGCGATACAATTGAAAATGTTGTGCGCAATGCAAATGAGCTTGCAAAAGATGGCGTGAAAGAAATTGTATTGACAGGTGTTAATCTCGGCGATTTTGGAAAAGGTGCCGATGCAAAAAAACACGAAGAAAATTTTTACGAACTTATACAGGCATTAGATGATGTAGAAGGAATAGAACGTTATCGCATCTCTTCTATCGAACCGAATCTTCTTACCAATGAAATAATAGAATTTGTTGCGAACAGTAAAAAGTTTATGCCGCATTTTCATATTCCTTTACAAAGCGGAAGCAATCATATTTTGGGTTTAATGCGTCGCCGTTATCGCAGGGAATTGTATGCAGAAAAAGTTTCGCTCATAAAACAATTTATGCCGCATTGTGCAATTGGTGTAGATGTAATTGTTGGCTTTCCTTCAGAAGATGAAAATGCTTTTAATGAAACCTATGAATTTTTAAACGCGCTTGATATTTCTTACTTACATGTTTTCACTTACTCAGAAAGAGATAACACAAAAGCGCTGGAAATAAAACCCGTTATTCCTGTGCGTGTAAGACATGAGCGCAATAAAATTTTGCGTAACCTGTCTTATCAAAAAATGCAAAAATTTATTTCGCAGCATTCAGCACAAACAAGAAAAGTTTTATTTGAAGATTGCAATAAAGATGGAATGATGGAAGGTTATACTGATAATTATATTCGCATCTCCTCTCCTTACAAAAAAGAATGGGCAAATCAAATTATTGACTGGAAGATTTAGCTTTTGTCATTTATAATAATTAAAAATTTTATTGCTGTTAAGAGCTTGCTATCTTAGCTTATATGAGAAATTTTTTAGTTATTATATGCAGTTGCTTAATCGCACTATCATCATGCGCGCAAAACAACCGGTCTGACAATTCAAAATACATTAAAGAGAATTATACGAAGCAGGAAGTGCAGATAACCATGCGCGACGGTGTAAAACTTTTCACCAGCATTTATATTCCAAAAGATACTTCGCAGCAATATCCATTTCTTATGATGCGCACGCCTTATTCTGTTGCGCCTTACGGCGAAAATAAATTTCCAGGAAGACTTGGGCCAAACCAGCTTTTTATAAAAGAGAAATACATTTTCGTTTACCAGGATGTACGCGGCCGACACATGAGTGAAGGTCAATTCCAGGAAATGACACCAGCAATTGATAATAAAAAAGATAAAACACAGGTTGATGAAAGCAGCGATACATATGATACTATTGATTGGCTATTGAAAAATATTCATCATAACAATGGCAAAGTGGGTTTGTATGGAATTTCTTATCCGGGATTTTATGCAACCGCATCATTGCCCAATGCACATCCGGCAATAAAAGCAGTTTCTCCGCAAGCGCCGGTTACAGATGAGTTTGATGGTGACGATGCAAATCATCGCGGTGCATTTTTTTTAATGGATAATTTCAGCTTTGAAAATTTCTTTGATGCACCAAGAACAGCGCCGAGAGAACGTGATCCGCAGCTTGATTCGACACTGGAAAATAAAATCACCGATGTATATGATTTCTATTTGAAGACAGGTGCGCTGCATAACTTCAATGACATATATTATCACAACAAAGCAAAAATCTGGAATGAATATTTGGAACACTCAACAAAAGATTCTTACTGGCAGGCAAGAAATATCCGTCCACATTTAAAAAATATAAAACCCGCAACCTTAGAAGTTGGTGGTTGGTTTGATGCGGAGGATATGTTTGGTGCATTGAATACATACAAAGCAATCGAACAGCAAAATGCAAAAAATAATAATCGTTTAATCATGGGTCCGTGGACGCACGGTGCATGGGAAAGAAACAATTGGGATCATTTTGCTGGCTATAAATTCGGGCAAGATTTGAATGCGAAATTTCAGCAAATGGAATTTGATTTTTTTAATTACTATTTAAAAGGAAAAGGAAATTTTAATGCAAGTGAAGCAACAGTTTTTGTAACGGGCAGCAATGAATGGAAATCATTCAACACATGGCCGCCAAAAGAAATTAAAAAAGCATCCTGGTATTTAAATAAAGATCATGAGTTGTTATTGAATAAAGCAACACCGGAAGGTAAAGATGAATACACTTCAGATCCTTCAAATCCCGTTCCTTACATCGACAAAAAAAGCAATGACCGCATTAATGAATACATGGGCGCTGATCAAACCTTTGCTTCAAAAAGAAATGATGTTGTTTATTATGAAAGCAAAACATTAGACAGCGATATTACATTGCTTGGACCGATAACTGCGAACCTGTATGTAAGCTTAAGCAATACCGACGCAGACTTTATTGTGAAGGTGATTGATGTGTTGACTGATAACACAGAGACGCAACAATTGGTGAGAGCAGAAGTGTTGCGTGGAAAATTCAGAAACAGTTTTGAGAAGCCTGAACCGTTTGTGCCTGGTCAGCCAACACAAGTAAAGTTTCAACTAAATGATGTTGCACATACATTTCTCAAAGGTCATAAAATCATGATCCAAATACAAAGCAGTTGGTTTCCTTTGGTTGACAGAAACCCGCAACAATTTATCAATATTCCAACCGCACAAGACGGTGATTTCAAAAAAGAAACAATTACAATTTTGCATGATGCATCACATCCGTCTTCAATAGAAGTTGGAGAAATGCCATTAATCAAATAAATAATTTATCTTTTATCTTTATTTAAATTACTGAATAAAATGAAACTGTTACTTTCTGCTGCTTGTATTGTTTTATTTGCAACTGGCTGCGTTTATACTTTTAAAAAAACAATTCATGGTGATGGAAATGTTACAACGTCTGAGCGCAACATTTCTTCAGTTCACAGAATAAAATGCTCAGGGCATTATGATGTACAATTAACGCAAGGCAGCCCGACATCTGTAAAAATTACAGCAGATCAAAACCTGCAATCATACATTGTTACAGATATTAATGGTGATGAATTGAACATACATTACCAGCATGACGTTAATCTCGATCCTTCACAAAAAATAAAAATCGAAGTTGTTACAGATAAGCTCGAAGGCTTTGAATTAAACGGTGCGGGTGACGTAAATACCACAAATAAATTTACCGGTGGTGATGAGCTTGATCTCGATATTGCAGGAACAGGAAATATTCATTTTGATGTAAACACACCTTCAATAAACAGCAGTATTTCTGGAACTGGAGATATTTACATTTCAGGCGAAACCAGAAATTCGAAAATCAATATTGCGGGTGCCGGTAATTATCACGCAGAAGATTTAAAATCCGAGAACGCAAAAATTGAAATTGCAGGAACCGGCGATGTACATCTTTTTGCGGACAGCACGCTTGACATAAATATCGCTGGTGTAGGAAAAGTTTTTTACAGCGGAAATCCAACTATTACACAAAGCATTGCTGGTTCAGGAAAAATTAAAAAAGAAGAATAGTTCTAAACAAGAAATCAGAATGCGAAATACAAAAAAATACAATTTCATTTAGTATTTCGTTCTTCATGATACGTACTTCTTACTCTTATCTTTGCCACTTATGGCAGAAGAAAAATCTTTAAATTTTTTAGAAGAAATTATTGAACAGGATTTGCATGAAGGCAAGTATGTTTCTATTGTTACGCGCTTTCCGCCGGAGCCGAATGGTTATTTGCATTTAGGTCATGCAGCAAGCATTTGCTTGAATTTTGGTCTTTCAAAAAAATATGGTGGTTATACCAACTTAAGATTTGATGATACAAATCCAACAACAGAAGAAACAGAATATGTTGAAAGCATAAAGAATGATGTGCATTGGTTAGGTTTTGAATGGAAGAATGAATTGTATGCTTCTGATTATTTTGAAGAGTTATACTTGTTTGCGATAAAATTGATCAGGCTTGGTTATGCTTATGTTGATGACAGTGACAGCGAAACAATTGCACGTGAAAAGGGAACACCAACGCAACCTGGCGTGAACAGTAAATTTCGCGACAGAACGATTGAAGAAAACCTGCAGTTGTTTGAAGATATGAAAGCAGGAAAATATAAAGATGGCGAACGTGTGCTGCGTGCAAAAATTGATATGGCGCACATCAACATGTTAATGCGTGATCCTGTTTTGTATCGAATTAAAAAAGCGCATCATCACCGCACCGGAGATAATTGGTGCATTTACCCGATGTATGATTTTGCACATGGACAAAGCGATTCCATCGAACATGTAACACACAGCATTTGCACATTAGAGTTTGTGCCGCATCGCGAATTGTACAACTGGCTTATTGAGAAGCTTGATATTTATCCATCGCATCAATATGAATTTGCAAGACGTAATATCAGTTATACGGTAATGAGTAAACGCAAACTTTTACAACTGGTAAATGAAAAATATGTTGATGGTTGGGATGATCCGCGCATGCCTACAATTAGTGGTTTAAGAAGACGTGGTTATACAGCAGAATCAATAAGAGATTTTTGTGATCGTGCAGGTATTGCAAAAAGAGAAAATGTTACAGAGTTAAGCCTGCTTGAATTTTGTGTGCGAGAAGATTTAAATAAGATCGCATTGCGAAGAATGGTGGTGTTTGATCCATTAAAAGTGGTGCTTACAAATTATAATGAAGAGAATGAAAATGTAAGTGTTGAAAATAATCCTGAAGATGCGAATGGTGATTTTCGTGATGTACCTTTTAGTAAAGAATTATTTATCGAGCAGGAAGATTTTATGGAGAATCCGCCAAAAAAATATTTCCGTTTATTCCCTGGCGGAATGGTGCGATTGAAAGGTGCTTACATCATCAAATGCGATGAAGTGGTAAAAGATGAAAACGGAAAAATTATTCAGCTCAATTGTTCATATATACCTGAAAGCAAAAGCGGCAACGATACATCTAACATAAAAGTGAAAGGCACATTGCATTGGGTAAGTGTTGCACATGCAATTACTGCAGAAGTAAGATTATATGATCGTTTATTTAAGGTTGAAGATCCTTCAAGTGAAGAAGGCGATTTTAAAGATTACATCAACGAAAAATCTTTGGAAATAATTCCAGCAGTGTATGCAGAGCCAGCTTTAAAAGATGCAACGCAAAATGAACGTTATCAATTTTTGCGCAAAGGTTATTTCACGTTAGATAAAAATTCTACTAACGAAAAAATGATCTTCAACAGAACAGTTACCTTAAAAGATACATGGGCAAAGGAAGTGAAGAAAGCTTAGTTGTGTTTTGAGAAGTAATTGTTGTTGATCAAGTTTGCAAATATGTTTGAGTCATTAATAGCAAAACTTCCCCATCTTAAACAACAGCTTGAAGAATTTACGCAATTGTATGAGCGTATTGAAGTTCCTGCAAAAACAATTTTGTTGAGAGAAGGACAGGTTTCTAAAAGATCTTTTTTTATTGAAAAAGGTTGCATACGTGCGTGGCTTAATCATAACGGTAAAGATGTAACGTTTCAATTTTTCTTTGAGCAGGAAGGTTTGTCATCAGCAGAAAGTTTTAGAAAAAATATTCCAAGCGTTCTTACAATTGAAACAATTGAACCTTCCATCATTCATGTGTTGCATAAAAAAGATTATGAATACATCATGCAAAAGCTTGGTGCGGATACTGCATTTTTAAAAGAGATGATTGAAATAATTTTTGAAAGACAATTACATTATGTAAAGGAATTTATTTCTTTCATTCGCGATACACCACAACAACGTTATTTAAATTTATTACAACAGAAACCGCATATTGTTCAGCGCATACCGCAACATTATATCGCTTCTTACCTTGGTATTACATCAGTTCATTTAAGCCGCATCCGCAACAAACTGATGAAAGAAAATAAATAGATTTTGTTTCTTAACAAATGTTATCGTACAACGCCTTATAGCTGCAGAGCTTTGTTGAAAATTAATAATCATGAAAGCAGCAGTTATAAATGGTTTTGGCGGGATACCACAATACAAAGATTTTACGGATCCAATTATTGCAAACAATGAAACATTGGTTTATGTAAAAGCAACAGCGCTTGAGAACTTTGATAAAGGCGCAGCATCCGGTCTGCATTATTCAAGTAAAAAATTATTTCCGCAATTTCCTGCTATTGTTGGCAACGATGGCGTTGGCATTAATGAGAACGGAGAAATGGTTGCGTTTGGAAATATCAAACCACCTTATGGTGCCTTCGCAGAAAAAGTTGCAGCCGGTTACACGATCCCTGTTCCTGCAGGCATTAATGCAGCAGAAGCAGCGGCGATTGTTCCATCGGCACTTACATCATTACTGCCTTTAAAATATTCAGCAAAATTACAGCAAGGCGAAACTGTATGCATAAATGGAGCAACAGGTGCTTCCGGAAGAGTTGCAGTTCAGGTTGCAAAATTATTGGGCGCCGGAAAAGTAATTGCGACGGGAAGAAATGAATCGTCATTAAACTTAGTAAAAACATTAGGGGCAGATGAAACAATCAGTTTGTTACAGGCTGATGATTTATTATCAGAAAATTTTACTGCATCATACAAAGAAAAAGTTTTGATATTGTGCTTGATTTTTTATGGGGTCATCCTGCAGAAATCCTGATTGATACTTTCATTCCAAAAGAGGCAGGCTTTGCAAAACAAAGGATTCGATATATACAAATTGGTCAAAAAGCAGGTTCACATATTTCAATCACCGGTTCTGCATTTCGCACTTCCGGTTTAGAGATGATGGGGATTGGAAAAATTACACAAGATGTTTTGCATGCGGAAATAGATACCATCTGGAATTGGCTGCAGGAACAAAAATTATACATGGATATTGAACGCGTTCCATTAGAAGATATCAGCAACGCTTGGCAGCGAAATGAACTCGCAGGCAAACGATTGGTAATAGTGCCATAGGTGAATGTTGAATAGTTCACGGTTGGAGTAATTCAACATTAAAATATCAATAGTCAATTATTAATTATCATCTTTAATTCACAAAAACCTCATCAACAAACACCCATCCCTTTTGACCTTTACCGGCATGCCATGCGGGCAAACTTTTTACAGGTGTAATTAAAAGTTTTATGCATGATACTGATGTTTTATTAAAGCTACATTTAACAGCAAGGTTTCCATCCACTGATACTTTTGTGGGTTGTTCAGGTTTTAGTGTGTTCAATAACTTCAAATCGTTTTTATTTTTTCCTCCCCAAACTTCAACTCGAGCCGGCGGAAAAATATAGGCTCCGATTTGTTGCAGCATACTTAATGTTATACTACTTGCTTCAACAGGCTTGTTAAAAAACAGCATTACTTCCATTGGATTTTCTTTGCAGGCGATCCATTTTCCGCTTGCAAAATTTATATCACTTTTCTCACCGTCAATAATTGTTTGCGCACCGTTGGCTTTATACTTATCGTCAAGTTTTGAAAGCAGCACGGCACTATCAACATGATAATTGCCTTTAAAAAAATGTTGCTGTATTATATCACTGCTTATCCAGCCCGGCTTAAACGCTTTTGCTTTTAAGGTAAGGTCTGCATTAATTTTAATACTTGTATCATAGATGGGTGATGATAAACTATCAGGATCTTTATCATCCAATGTATATCTTATCACCGTTCCTTTTATATAATGTTTTAGCTTGAGTGGTGTGGATTGTGTAATAACAAAATTGTCGTTCTCAAGAATGGGCGGTGTAAGTTTTAAGATTGTACTATCACCTTTAAATCCTGTTTGATAAGTAATGTTTTTATTTTTTTCTTCAAGAGATGAAATATCCTTAGCATCAACATTTGTGTTCCATAAATACACTGCTCTTAATTTCGGTAATGATGTGAGCGCTGTTATTTGTGATGGCTTTACAGGCGTTCCTGATAGCGATAAACTTTTCAACAACGAAAGATCCTTTAATTGATCTAACGTACTGCCTGTTATTTCAGTAAAGTTCAAATTAAGTCTGCGCAGGTTTTTAAATTGTGCGATTGTTTTTATATCACCATCTG
This sequence comes from Parafilimonas sp., assembly GCA_035547495.1. Taxonomy (GTDB): domain Bacteria; phylum Bacteroidota; class Bacteroidia; order Chitinophagales; family Chitinophagaceae; genus Parafilimonas. The sequence goes on from DASZUY010000251.1 coordinate 9,634, forward strand.
AAACAGGCATGTTCTCTAAATTGAGTTCAACGATTTGTGTGGCTAATGGTTGCAACTCTTCCAATTGTTTACTGTTATAAAAAGGCTTGTTATAAAAATTTACAACAAGCGCCGGTGATTGCATCGCGACAGGAGTAATTACCCTGTTATTATTGCTGAGTTTGTTGATCTGTTTTTCATCACCCGCGGCAAAATCATATACTTCATCAGATGATTGCTTTAAAACTTTTGATGCGAGGATGCGCAATGTATCTGTTACCGGCAAATCGATCACCTGTTTATCAAACACAGAACCTTCTCTTATCCATTCATATAAAATCGCTGCTTCTTCATCAGTTAATTGCGGCTTGCCATCAGGAGGCATATGTTCTTTTTCTTCCAACGGCAAATGAATGCGACGCATCAACAAACCAAGATCTGCTTTTGTTGTATCCCACAACTTACCATTCTTGCCGCCTTTTATTAAAAGCTCTTTTGTTTCCATCACCAGTTCGCCTTTTGCCTTTTTACTATTGTGACAACCCATGCATTTTGATTCGAGAATTGGTTCAACCAAATCAGCATAAATAAATGCGTCGTTTAAGCCAACCGGTGGTTTTATGTGTGAAGGTGTAACAGGTGCCAGCACAAAATTCTCGCCATGTGTTATATCTCCACCAAGGTGTCCAGCCCAAATAATTATTATTGATGAAGATGCTGCTGTCATCTTTAATAACACTTGCCTCTTTTCGAAAAAATTACGGCTGAAGTAAATAATGAAAAGTAAAAATGAAATGATAGAACCTAAATATTTATGTGCAGTAATACTGTCTGCATCATACCCTGCTTCTCGTGATAAAAATATTCCCATCAAAGCAGTAAGTACCGCGGTGAGTGCAGCAAAAAGTAAAATCCATTCTGATAATTCTATGTACCATTTTTCTGCGGTGTTTTTTTTCGGAATAAATAACACGAGAACAAAATATATAAGCACTAATACAATTGGAAAATGTAATATAACGGGATGCATTCTGCCCAACACCTGCAACCATGCTGGTATAACAAGTTGATCGCTGAAGATCAAAAAAAGTAACAATAATATATTGAAAGGAATGAGCGCAGTTGCAATAATATTTTTCATGAGCCCCTATCCCCTAAAGGGAATTCTGATTTTGCTTTTACTATTTATTTATAAAATTATGTTGAATCATTTTGATTAACCTATTACTCCCCTTTAGGGGATGGGGGTTTTACACTCTTTTTAATTTATAAGGATACACTTTTCCTGATGCCCATTGTGCTACATATAAATTTTCATCTGTATCAACACATACATCGTGCGGATGCACAAATATTTTATCTGTTTGATGCATGGGTTGTAAAACATTATCTGTGTAAACAGGTTCGCTGCCGCCGATATTGCTTATCACTTTATTGTTTTTATCCAGGATGGTTACAAAGCCTGTTCCTACTGCGTTAATATCTGGTGAACGCAATACCGCTGCATATAAATGGTCGCCGTGAATAACAGGTCTGCACACACACGCTCCCGGTAATTTTATTACTTCCAATAATTTTCCATCTTTTGTAAAACGCTTAAAACAATTGCGTGTTCTGTCAGTGATAAGTAATGTTGTTTCAGTATTTCTTTTATCGAGAAGAATCCCATGTGCATTGTCAAAATGCTCATCGCCATCACCACGACCACCAAAATAATTTTTTAATTTGCCTTGCTGATCATACTGCATAATATATTGTGCACCGTATCCATCTGCAATAAATATATCGCCGTTCTCATCGATAGTTGTTTCTGTCGGTACAAACTCTTCCTGCTTTTTATAAATACCATTTGCATCTAAGGGCGCATCAATCGTCAACAAAATTTTTCCATCCATTGTTGCTTTGTAGACCTGGTGTTTTACTATATCTGTGATATACAAAAACTCTGTTCCATTTTCATTGTGCAATGTTAAACCATGCCCGCCCGGAAATTCATGCCCCCATGTATCAAGCAGTTTTCCTTTCGTGTTATAAATGAGGATATTATTTTTTGTTTCGTTGGTCAATAAAATAATTCTGCCATGTTTATCCTGTATCATTTCATGGCAATCATTCACAGGATACTTTGATGCATCCGCTCTGCTCCAATGCGTATCTAACGTATACATCATGCCGTTGTAACCATACACTTTTTCTTTATTCTTTGCATACAGACCATTCATGATTAGCATACTGCCAGCAGCGATCGATGTTTGTTCTAAAAATTTTCTTCTGTTCATATAGCAATCATTTATTGAATTAAAAAGTTGCTTGTTAATCTTAGTGTGCCTTTGTGTTTTCGTGCCTTTGTGGTTTAATTTTTTGAACCACGAAGCCTCAAAGGCACTAAGAGGCACAAAGTTTTTTCAAGCCATAATATCTTTAACCACTTTGCCCGCAACATCTGTTAAGCGATATCTTCTTCCTAAAAATTTATAGGTTAGTTTTTCATGATCGATGCCCATCAACGCTAAAACTGTTGCGTGAAAGTCGTGCACATGCACAGGGTTCTGCGTGATGTTATAACCAAAATCATCTGTTTCACCGTATACACCAGGCTTAACGCCACCACCTGCCATCCAAATAGTAAAACACCGCGGGTGATGATCGCGACCATAATTATCCTTTGTCAATAATCCCTGGCAATAGTTTGTTCTTCCAAATTCACCGCCCCAAATTATTAATGTTTCATCCAGTAAACCTCTTTGTTTCAAATCAGTTACCAATGCCGCACTTGCCTGGTCAGCATCTTTACACTGTCCTTTTATTTCTGCAGGCAAATTGTTATGTCCATCCCAACCTTGATGATAGAGTTGAACAAAGCGAACGCCATTCTCACTCAACTTTCTTGCAAGCAAACAATTCGCCGCAAATGTTCCCGGCACCAGACAATCAGGTCCATATAATTTAATAATGCTTTCCGGTTCTTTGCTCATGTCAGTAATTTCAGGCACTGCTGTTTGCATGCGATACGCCATTTCATACTGCTGAATTTTTGTTTTGATTTCAGGATCACCAAAATCTTTGTATGATTCTTCATTTAACTCAGCCAACTTATCCAACATTTTTCTTCTGTCTGCTTTATCCATTCCATCAGGATTATTCAAATACAACACAGGATTTTCACCACTGCTAAATTGCACGCCCTGATAAATTGAATCTAAAAATCCATTTGACCAAAGCTTTGAATAAACACCTTGTCCATTGCCTTTTCCTTTTGATAACAACACACAAAACGCAGGAAGATTTTTATTCTCACTACCGAGTCCATAACTCAACCATGCACCCATACTTGGTCTATTACCAATCTGCGCACCTGTTTGAAAAAATGTTAATGCAGGATCATGATTGATGGCTTCTGTGTACAAACTTTTGATGATGCAGAGATCATCAACCACGCCGGCAGTGTATGGCAACAATTCGCTGATGTATGCCCGTGATTGTCCATATTGATTGAACTGAAAAACAGTTCCAGCCAAAGGAAATTTTTTCTGATCCGCCGTCATGCCTGTTAAGCGCTGACCTTGTCTCACACTTGCCGGCAGATCTTCGCCATGCATTTTTTGAAGCAATGGTTTGTAATCAAACAGATCAAGTTGTGAAGGTGCGCCATTTTGAAAAAGATAAATAATTCTTTTTGCTTTTGGAGCGAATTGCGCCAAACCTGTAAGCACTGCTTCATCATCTTTTTTGCTGAACAGATCAGGTATTAATAATGAACCTAATGCAACACTTCCAATACCAAGACTTAATCTTGATAAGAAGCGGCGACGATTCATATTTAACCTGCGTTCAAGAAATTCTTTTTCCATAATAATATAGTTAACGACCTCACCTAAATCCTCTCCAAAGGAGAGGACTTTTGAGAACGTAATAATTTATAGTTGTTGAAGTAATCATAACGCTTTCTTGCCCTTCTCCTTTGGAGAAGGGTTGGGATGAGGTCTAAGTTTATTTCGTTATCGCTTCATCCATATTATAAATCATTTCAATCGTCTTCATTAATGCGGCAGTGGAATTTTTATCCGGTGTATCCAACTGTGCATATTCTCCTTGCTGCAAAGTTGTATCAGCACTCAATTTATTTTGTTTGAATGATTGCAATTCATCAGCATAATAACTCTGCAAAATATTTATTTCTTTATCGCTTGGTTTTCGACAAATAATTGACCTGAATGCTTTCGTCAAATTATAATTCTCATCTTTTTTCTCTTCAGATAATTTCTGTGCTAATACACGTGATGCTTCCAACACAGTTGGATCATTCATCATGATCAATGCCTGTAACGGCGTGTTCGTAGTTAATCTTCTTACTTCGCATTGATCACGATTGCTTGCATCAAATATTATCATTGATGGTGGCGGTACCGTTAATTTTATAAATGTGTACATGCCTCTTCGATACAATGAATCTCCATGATCTTGTTTATATGTTGCCAGCACACCACGACCTGATGTTGCTTGTTCCCAAAGTCCTTTTGGTTGATACGGTTTTACACTTGGTCCGCCAATAGTTCTTACCAATAATCCACTGCTTGATAAAACCATGTCGCGAATAAACTCTGCTGATAAACGAACACGTGGACCTCTTGATAAATAAACATTTTCCGGATCGATATCCAATTTATCTTTTGTTACAACTGCAGACTGACGATAGGTTGCACTCATCACTATTTGCTTCACCAATCTTTTTATATCCCATCCATGTTCCATAAAATCAACAGCAAGCCAATCGAGTAATTCAGGATGCGATGGAATATCACCCTGCATACCAAAATCGCCTGAAGACTTTACAATGCCGCGACCAAAAAATTCCTGCCACATTTGATTGACAAAAACACGAGCAGTGAGCGGGTTATTTTTATTCACCGTCCATTCAGCCAAACCCAATCTGTTCTGCGGATATTTTGTGCTGTCAAAAATCATTACAGCAGGCAAAGCAGAAGGTCGCACTTCATAAGTTGGTTTGTCATACACGCCTCTTTCCAACACATACGTTTTGCGCAACGTATCTCTTTCACCCATCACCGAAACAGTGAGCTTTCCTGTATCACGATCATTAATAAAACGCAGAAGATTTTTCCGGTCTTCATCAGTAATTTCCAGTATCGGATTTTTTGCCGGCTTCGATGTAGAAACATCACCTTCAAAACCTGCTTCTTTTGAGTTATTGAAAAAAGCAAACAAAGAATAATAATCTTTTTGTTTGAAAGGATCATATTTATGATCGTGGCATTGCGCACATTCAATTGTTATTCCTAAAATTCCCCGACCATACGTTTTTGTTTTATCGATATTATATTCGATGCGATATTCTTCAGGAATTACACCACCTTCTTCTGTGTATTTATGATTGCGGAAAAAACCTGTTGCTAAAATTTGTTCTTTGTTTGCATCGGGCAACATATCTCCGGCGATTTGCCACGTGATGAATTTATCGTAAGGAAGATTTTCATTAAACGCATGAATCACCCAATCGCGCCATGGCCATTGTGTGCGAATATTATCATCCTGGTAACCGTAACTGTCTGCATAACGCGCAACATCCAACCAATGCACCGCCATCTTTTCGCCATACGCTGTGCTTTGTAATAAACGGTCAACTACTTTTTCATAAGCATCAGCACTTTTATCATTTAAGAAATCATCCATCGCTTGTATAGATGGTGGCAATCCGGTTAGATCTTCCGTAACTCTTTTCAATAATTTTTCTTTATCCGCTTCTTCATTTGGCTTCAATCCTTTTTCTTCCATCTTGCTCAGCGTGAAATAATCAATCTCATTCTTTACCCATTTTTCATCATCCACTTTTGGCAACGGTTTTTTTACAGGTGATGTGAAAGCCCAGTGCTTCTCATACTTCGCACCTTGCTCAATCCATTTTTTTACGAGCGCAATTTGATGATCACTCAATAAACCCAAATGCGATTCAGGAACCGGCATTTGATACGTAGGATCGTCTGAAGAAATGCGTTTATATACTTCACTTTCTTCGGGCTTGCCGGGAACAAATGCAAATGCACCTTTTGTTTCCTGCAATGGTCTGAAAGCGGAATCTCCAATATCCAATCTTAAACCTGCTTTGCGTTTATTGGCATCAGGTCCATGACAGGCATAACATTTATCAGAAAGAATTGGGCGTATATCAAAATTATAACTCACCGTTTCAGGCAAAGCGTCACTACTGCCATGCGAATTATTGCATGCGTTTATAACAAGTGAACAAATAGTAATACAACAGGCAATTGAAAGTAGTCGGAAATTCATTGGCTTGATCGCTGAGTGCAATTTACAAATTACCTGAGAGAATAAGCAGATTGTTTATAACGCAACTATGCTGAATTCATCTTTACTAATAATCTTATATTTCCATATAAAAATATTTATGAAGAAAGCATATGCTATATTAATTGCATTGTTGCTTGCAGAAATTGCACTCGCGTTTATTTGCGCCCCACATTCCTGCGACTGGGGGAACGAATTATATTTTTATGCCGGAATATTTGCTTTACTCATTTCATTTTTTTCTGCAGCATTACAAAAAAACCGGAGCATAATAAAACGTATAAGTTTTGGTTTTTTATTTATGGTGATTGCCGCTGCTGTTTGGATCGCATGCTTTATGCTTTTTAATTTTAGTATTATGTGCAGGTTGTTTTAAACGCATCACCAAAACAAAATTCTATTAAGCATTCTGTTGATGAACGCTTCCTGTTAATATCTGGTGATGAGCGCTATTCTTTGATGCCCGGCAAGAGAATCATTCTCCATCATAAACACATCGCCATCTTTGTTTAAAACCGTTTCAATAATATTTTCAACGGAATCCGGCATCTCTGTATTTTTCGTTGCAGGTTTGTTTAAATGCAAACTGTTATCAGCATCTTCTATAAACGCAGGCATTACATAATCTTTTTCAACCAACAACCTTAATCCTCTTCCTGCTTTAGCAGCTTCCCAAACTTTCGCTATTCCTTCAACACCTAATCCTTCGCCAACTTTTTCTTCATATGTTTTTATAAGCTCAAATTTTTTATTGTCGATATAAGACCACATTCTAAACCAGGCTAACGAACCCAACTCATGGGTGGTTATATAAGTTTCGTTACCTGGTATTATTCCGATAATATTTTTCACATGTTTTGAAACGGCTTTGAATATGGCAACGTCTTTTTCTGTACCGCTTAAAACAAAAAAAGAATCGGGCTTGAGATATTTCGCAAGCAGTTTATCAACTGAATGCAAAAACTCTTTCATTCTTATTTCTTCCATTACTGACTTATCTCTTTCAAAGTCTTTTACAACCGCATTTCCAAGATAAGAGCTTCCTCTTGATGGTCTTGAATATTCAAAAAGTTCTTCGTGTTTTTGCGGAAAATTTTCATCTTCAATTTCTTCCAGTTCGTCAATTCTTCCTTTAAAAAGTCTTGCTGATTTTTCGTTCATTTCCAATAAATAATAATCGCTGTTGTAGTTGTTCAAAAAAAGCAGATCGCGTAATTCGAATGATTTTTTTACAACAACTTGTCCCTTTACTTCAAAAGGAAATCTTACAACTTTTTGCATTGAAGAAGACACAAATAATCCCAAGCCCTGCTTATTATGCAAAAAATCTATGCTGCGCAAAAGATCGTCTAATTTATTTTCAAGTGCCGCAATTATTTCGTTTGAATATTTTTGTTTCAAAAGTTGTTTTGCCTGTATAACAGCTTTCTTCAAAACCGGTTCATCTGTTCTTCTATCCGGCGAAATACGATGTGTTGGAACAATTATGGAAATACAAGCATCATTCTTTTCTTTCTGCAATTCTGCAAAATCGTTCTTGGTCATAAAAAATATTTTGAGTGCTTTTAATTTTAATTTTATCAAGTTTCTGTCAAGTCTAAACTCTTACTGTACTGGTAACTGTATCAGGCGGCTGTGTTTGTTGTTTTATTTGTTTATTTACTTCAGTTCTCAGCGCTTCAATCGCTTCTTTTGCTGCTTGCTTAAAATTGTTTGCATGGCGTCGAACAAAAAGAGAATCGCCATAAACAGTAAGTTCAATTTCACAAATCTTTGCTCCATCTTTTGCTTCCGCATTTTCTTTAAAATATACTTCTGCTCTTACAATTTGTTTGTTGCAATGATGCAGTTCTAACAGTTTCTTTTTCACGTGCTCTATTACCTGCTCTTTTATCTTGTGATAGGGTGCATGAAATTCTATAGTCATAAAATTTATTTTTCTACATCAATGAAAAATCTAAAAGAAGTTATAATTGTGCAAAGTAAATTTCACAGGCGTCCAATAAAGATGATTACCATCATTTAAGATGCTGATGCTTTTCATAAAAAACGCTTGTTATATTTTAACCGGGAATTACCAACAACGGAATAGCAGTGCTTTTGAAAATATCTCCAAACTCGCTTTTAAATACCAGCTTGTGTAAAAAGCTTTCTTTGTGATACATGAGTACCATCATATCAGGCTTTTTTGTTTTTATGTAAGATAAAATTCCGCCGGCAACGGAATCATTTACTACATAATTAAAATAAACATCATAATGCATTAGATGCTTTTTAAAAGATGTAAACGCTTCTTCTTTTTCTTTTTTAAAGCTTGCATTATCATTTACATATACAACATCAAGTCTTGCATTAAATATGTTAAGCCACTTGCGTACGTCTTT
>DASZUY010000252.1:0-7668 GCA_035547495.1 Parafilimonas sp.
TTTTGTATTTGATTTTATCTGCTTTTAATAATGACTCAATATATTTTACCAGTGGTTCTTCGCCAGGATAATAATAATCTACATGGTCAGCGATTGAGGAATAAAAACCTCTTCCTAAATAATCGTCAAGTGTACCTAAAATGAAATATTTATCATTAATCGAAATTGCCTTAGTCTGTGAAAATGAGTCAAAGAAGGAAATAAGCAAGAGAAATATAAACAGTTTACGCATTTTGGGTCTTAAAGATATTACAGCCAACACAAAGATTCACTCTATCACACGCAACTCAAAAAAAATTTCCTATCCAAATAAACACTTTAGCGTTATACTTTTTTTTAACCGCCTGCCGGCAGGCAGGTTTAAAGTTCAAGATAAATTTTTTTTGTTGAGTAAGTTCTGTCGCGCCCAACGACTGCAGCACAATAGTAAAATAAAAGTTGATGTTACATGTCAAGCCCGCATTTTGCCAAACCACTTGTTGGCTGCCGTTTTGTTTTTATGTAATAAAGATGGCTTGTCAACTTGAGTTTTTCAAATTATGAATTACAAATTTTACAGCGTCAATGAATTCCTCTTTATTAACTCTGATTGTTTTACCGCAACTATCATTGAAATCTGTTATGTTGTAACAATAATCACCAGGATTAATTGGACTAACACTGTGCCCTGCTCTTGACGAGTCACCATAAGTCAAATAAAATTCATTGCTAAGATTAACAACCCTCAAACAACCTGTACCTTGGTCACCAAACTCAATAGGCAAGTAGATAACGTCACCTTCAAATAAATTTTTTGATTTAATCAACCAATAATCAAAAAGTTTGGCTACTGAATTTTTTAAGCCTTTTAAGTCATTTATTTCTTTATCTGCAACTTCAAAGTAATAGGTGTCGAACTTTAATTCAGCCGTTAAGCCAGTCACAGAAAAGAGTAAATTTTGGTGACTTTTGTTATTGTCTATAATTTCTACTTGAAGCAAGTGTTTCATAAAAATTACAGCTAACACAAAGATTCACTCTATCACACGCAATTCAAAAAAAATTTCATTCTATTCAAATCAACACTTTAGCCTTATTCTTTTTGTACTGCCCACCGGCAGGTTATTGTTAGCACAATCCATCCTGCTAATCTATAAATAAAAAACCCCGCGGCTGCGGGGTCAAACCTAATGCCTATGAATATATGCTCGCAAAAGAGTAACGTAACGCATTTAATGTTTCGTATACTATTACTTAAGCGTGACCAACAAGAGCAGCTTTTAATCTGTTTACGCATTACAGGTTTCAAACAAAAAAGCCCCGCAAAGCGGAGCTTCTTCATTCAATCATTATGAGAACCGTAAAAGGAATTATTGGTGAATGGTCAATCGTGAATCGTGACTCGTCAATCGTGAATCGTGAATCTGCAATCCAAAAATCGCGCATTCAATTACGGTACTCTCACCATTGCAGGATTACTCGGTGCACCTTCACCGGCAGAGTTTACCGCAATTACCCTGAACCATAATTTATCTCCGCTGGGTAAATTGCTCACTTCTGTTTTAATATCGGTAACCAGGTTGCCGGCAAACTCCTGCCATACCAGCGGCGATACATCTTTGCTCATCTGCACATGATAAGTAGCAGCACCTTCCACCGTTGCCCAGTTTACTTTCACTTCACTGTCTGCTATGCCTTTCGCATTAATATTGTCAGTAGGGCCAAGTTTACCTTTGCGTACCGGTGGTTTTTTCAGTTCCAGCGCAGCGCTTAAAATAATGGCTGCATCACCATTGGCAATATTGTTTACATACGCCACTAATTGCGTCATCAGTGTTCTCAACTGTTTGCGCACTATATTACGTGCCATCGTAAATACTTTGCCGCCGCCATTAGCGTCTACCTGCTGCTGCGCATCCTGTAATTCACCAACAGCATCGCTTACATCTGCCAGTGTGGGATTAGGTGTGGTAAAATTTACGTTACCTGTCATAGCCACTACTACAGAGCTGGCTTTAGAAATTTCCTGGGCTACGGTTAAACCGTTCCAGTTTAAAACTGCAATTGCTTTCATTTTTGTTTGGTTTTTAATAGTTATTGATAATTATGAATAATGCCTGATGAATGATAAATCAACACGGCTGTTTATTGTTTTATAGTGCTGAAATATTGTTTTATCATTTTGATCATAGCTTTTTACATCTTCCATATTGTTTCTTTCATCCTGCTGCTTACTGCTTACATCATTAATATTATTTCTTTGATGATGCTGTTTACTTTTTACATCTTCCATATTGTTTCTTTCATCCTGCTGTTTACTTTTTACATCTTTAATATTATTTCTTTGATGATGCTGTTTACTTTTTACATCTTCAATATTATTTCTTTCATCATGTTGTTTGCTTTTTAAATGTTCGTTATAAAAACAATGTAAAGCTACACCGGCACAAAAGCCATGTCAATAAACAAAATGCTTCAATTTGTATGAATGAAATCAATCATGCCGGCATAGTTGATTTCATTCATTTTCTGCCCCGCAAAGGCTAAAATGATTGTAGTATAAAAGAAACTGTTTATATTAGTTATGAATTCAATTTCCTATAATCCAAACTAATTGCCATGAACCCGGCTACTATTGTAATTACTGATACGAGCAGCGTTTTCCGTCGCGGTATAGCTGACCTGCTCGAAAAACATTTTCCCCATTGTATTATTACGGAAGCTGCCGATGCAAATACATTGCTTTGCCTGATGCGCGAACCTGGCGCAGATGTAATACTTGCACCGGTAAACCTGCTGCAGCAAGATAGTTTTAATGCGGTGTGGCGACTGCTGCCACAGCATAACCATGTGCGCGTAATAATGTATGCGGCTCATCGCGATGAACAATTAATCATGCACGCATTTAGTGCCGGCGCTGTTGCATTTTTTTATTGGGATGAGCCTGAAGAAAGCATATTACACAAAACGGAGCAGGTGCTGCAAACCGGCTCTTGTATTAATACCGAAGCGTTCTATGCATTTAAGCTGGCGCATAAGCAACTGTTGCAAACACAACAGGGCGATAAAATAATTACGCCGCGCGAAAAAGAAATTTTGCAATTGATTGAAAAGGGATTTAGCACGCAGCAGGTAGCTGCACAGTTATTTATTGCTGCCTGCACCGTACAGAACCACCGCAATAACATTTTACGCAAAACAGGTTGCCATAATATAGCGCAGGCGTTATTGTATTTAAAAGAGAATGGATTGTACTAACTATAGCCTACAGGGAGGCAGGTGCAAAATGTATAACATTAAAGTGTTGATTTGAATAAGCATTTTTTTAAATTGCGTATAATATCAGTAATCTTTGCTTAGGCTGCAATTTGAGCCGAGATACTGCAAGAGCTAAGTGGAATTACCGAAGACTGTCATTCAAATTATTTGTAATGATTAGACATGACATCTCCCTTCTAAAATTTTGAGAGTGCTGATTGTAGAAGAAAGGAAGTTCAGTGCTATAATCAAAGTAATTTATTCAGTAAGCTTTGGACAGAGCGGATTTAATGGAACGACCCTTAAAATAAAGTCTGAATATGATAAAAAGCCAAACATCTACAAGATACTTTCTCGAAAAGACTTCTAATCTCCTTTATGAACTGCTCATCGGAGAGGGCGATGCAAAATCTAGGCTTAGAGAAAATGAATCAGACGTTTCTTTCATTTTGAATTTAGATGTTCCCGAAAAATTAAAGGGTATGCAAAGAGAAATTTGGCAACGTTTGACAAAAAAGGAAGCGACTAAATTTGACGGTAAAGTTATTGTTACATCATACCAAAGTACAATTTCGAGTATGCGAAACTCCACAGCTTCTAAGATTATTGCTCAAATTAGTTCATTGTATTCATCAGTTAAGTACCTCTCGGATGACGAGTGATATCAGAGAAACAAAACTGCAGACGAGCCGCAATTGTGCAATTGCAATTCTTATCAGCTTTTGTTCAAGCCGACATTAAGCTATTGAGCTATAAATCTTATCTTCAACTGCAGTTTTTCAATTAAGCATTTGTACCAAGCTGACCAACGCCATTGCCAGTCCATCGCAAACGCTTCAACAGTTGGCTGCAATTTTCCATGACACGACCACGAAATATTATACAAAAGATTATCGCAATATTTTTTATTATTTGGGGGGTTGGAATTTTAAGTTGTGAAGTATACAATTGGTATATAACTTTCCAAATCATACATGTTTCTTGGGATAATTTTTCTTTGTTAACCTTTCTTAAAAATCAACACGTTTATTTTTTAGCTCCATTGTTGACATTTATTTCTGGTGTTTTGCTTTTATTACGAAATAGACTTGGCTGGATAATCGGTGTATGTATTAGCTTGTTTATACCTTTTGGATTTTTTATCTATCCAGCTTTTAATATTCAAATAAATAAAACAGATACAGCTTCAATTTATATCATACTTATAACGTGCATTTTGTTTTTGATAATTTTTATTTTGTTAATAAGCAAGCCAATTCGTTTAAATTACTTTCCTAATAAAATGACTTGGAGTTCAATCGCTATAATTTTTGTTTTGCTTATGGCTGACGAAATTTTCATTCAACAAAATAGAAATAGAAGGTACAATGAAATAAAAAAACAGTTTGAATCAGATTCATCACATAAAAGAGGACAAAACTTAGACAGCACAATCAAATAAAAACTACAGCCAACAAAGGTATCCTATGTAAGGCGGTTATGAGAGAGGTTAGATAATATGTTTTAAAGTTTTCCTATCGGTTGGTGTCTCACCAACCGAAAAACTGCACTTCAATAAGTTAACTAATGTCTTCACCAAAACTTGCTGTTAATGCGCAGCAATAAAAAATGTTTTGTACTAACAACAACCTGCGAGCCGGTAGGCAGGTACAAAATGCATAACACAAAAGTGTTGATATGAAGAATGAAATTTTTTTAAATTGCGTATAGTAACAGTAATCTTTGCGTTAGCTGCGACCCCAAACGCCGATTCAAATTCCGTATTATTTCTATCTTAGTATACTGTATATGAAAAAATCAAATTTAAATACTACAAATCATGACAATTACATCATCAAACATTTCAATTAATGTAAAAGACTTAGACAAATCCATCTCATTTTACGAATCAATAGGTTTAACAGTAAAAAATCGGTGGGGAAACTATTATGCACAACTGACTGCTCCGGATGTTGTTATTGGACTCCATCCAAGCGGCGATGCTAATCTTTTAGGTAATTCGGGAAACGCTTCGATAGGTTTTACCGTAGATGATTTAGAAGGAGCAAAATCGTTATTACAAAAATTATCTATCAAAACAACAGATAGGCAGGAAGAAGGTGGACAATTTCTTCACTTTGACGACCCTGACGGAACGTCTCTTTATTTTATTAAACCAAACTGGTAGTTAAACAGACGGAATTTTTTTGTCGTGCAGACACTATTTGAATTGGTCAGTCAAGAAAGATGCGCAAGTAACAATGGTATTTTCCTATCGGTTGGTGTTTCACCAACCGAAAAACCGCACTTCAATTAGTTAACTAATGTCTTCACCAAAACTTGCGGTTAATGCGAAGCAATAAAAAATGTTTTGTACTAACAACAACCTGCGAGGCGGTAGGCAGCTACAAAATGTATAACACAAAAGTGTTGATATGAAGGGTGAAATTTTTTTTAAATTGCTATAATATCAGTAATCTTTGTGTTGGCTGCCATTAATTATGCGACTTCTAAAAATCATACGACTTGTTCTGACTTTTTATAAAAATTTCTTTTTTGCGACGAGTCTGATAACAATAAGTTGTATAATTCCACTTTATAAATTTGGAATGGAAACCTTCTTTGCGCTTTTTTGGTGTAAAGTAATTAGCTTGGCTTTAGTATTTTACTTTATTAAAACTTATAAGGCTAAAGAATTTTACTACTATCAAAACTTAGGTGTTTCTAAAACTTTGTTGTGGACATCAACTTTTACAATTGATTTTATTTTATTTATACTATCATTGGTTATAACTTATAAACTTAGATGATTCACAAACTTGAAGCTGATAGTATTTTATTGGAATTTGGAACAAGAAGAATTTTATCTGACGTTTATTTTAAATGTGAAACAGGTAGCATCACAGGAATTTTAGGCAGAAACGGGCAAGGTAAAACTTGTCTTATGAACATAGTCTATGGAAGTTTAGAAGCAATTAGTAAGTCCATTCGCTTTGATAAAGTTTCTGTTTTTCATGCTTTCAAGAGACCAGATTTATTGATTTATTTACCACAATTCAATTTTCTTCCTGGCTCTTTAACATTAAAAAGAATCTTTTCAGACTTTAATTTGGAATATGCTGTTTTTGAAAACTGGTTTCCTGAATTTAAATCAAAATACACGTCTGCATTAAAAAATTTATCTGGCGGACAAAGACGTTTGATAGAAGTATATGTAATTGCTAAAACAAAATCACAATTCGCAATGCTTGACGAACCCTTTTCGCATTTAATGCCGTTGCAAATAGAAAAAGTAAAAGAATTACTGCTTGACGAAAAACAAAATAAAGGATTTTTAATAACTGACCACATGTATAAACAAGTAACTGACATTTGCGATTACTTATATATTTTACGCGACGGTAAAACATATTTGACAAAGGACATAACCGATATTGAAAAGCTTGGTTATGCAAGACTTTAACGGCAGCCAACATGTGCATCCTATGTACCAAAGAAGTTGAGGTAAGAGAGTCAAAAACACAAATCAAATACTGGCAAGCATATTCAGAAACTTTGCTTATCAAGATTTGCTTTCATGCCTTTACAATCCATCAAATCTTTTCCGGACATGTTTTGAAATCAAATTATTATACTAAGGAACTTAATAATAAGATTGTAATTGACAGAGCTTCTGCCATTGTACTATTGCGCTCTCAATTTTTTCCTATCGGTTGGTGTGTCACCAATCGAAAAACTGCACTTCAATTAGTTAACTAATGTCTTCACCAAAACTTGCTGTTAATGCGCAGCAATAAAAAATGTTTTGTACCAATAACAACCTGCGAGCCGGTAAGCAGCTACAAAATGTATAACACAAAAGTGTTGATAATGAAAGATGAAATTTTTTTTAAATTGCATATAATAACATAAATATTTGTGTTGTGCGCAATAAAGTCAACAGTATGAAACTTCAAAGAACATCAACAATTCTTTTTGTTTTATATGTGTTATTGACTTTTTCCTTGGCTGCATACAGTATGCTTTACGCAAACGGTACGACAGAAAATTTTAATTATGATAAAAACGCGTCGACAATTGCGACCGTTTTCAGAGCTTTTAGTTATGCAATGGAAAGAACAGTTAAAGCGTTGGATATATGGGTTCGATTTGTAATTGCAGCGCTATTACTCAATTTTTTGTTTTATGCAACCTTAATGTGGTTTCGAAAAATATATTTTTCAGAATTTATTTTATTATTTGGTCTGACACTACTTGCAAGTTTTGGTTTGTTTCTTCTTATACTCATTTTATTTCAATGGACAATAGGAGAATACTTAAATGTAGCATGTCCTTTGCTTGTTGCAACATTTTATGTCTCAAGAAAGGCAGGTTTATTTTCACAAAAGCAACAACATTCTTTTAAGAAATTATAGGACGTTGCAAACTCATAGAAATACTGCGCACAACATG
>DASZUY010000253.1:0-19876 GCA_035547495.1 Parafilimonas sp.
TGCTAAATCGTTTTGATTCTTTTTTGCAGATAGTTAATTCCTGGTGGGTTTTCTCTCAATCTGCAAAGAGTGAATAACGCTTGCAGAAATTTGTAGTTCATATATTTTGGAGCAATGCTCCTGTTTGATTGACGACGTAAAATTATTACACGTTCATATGCCGCGATAATCAATCAAATACAAACGGTGCTACAGGCTAACAAATGGTAAGTATGTCTGGATGAATGATGATATAAACGGATGCATGTTGAAATGAATGTTTAAAAGGTTTGCGCAGCTATCTTTCAAGATTATATTCTTCTAACTTTCTGTACAAAGTGGTTAAGCCAATTCCCAAATATTCTGCGGCTTTTGTTTTATTGCCTTTCGTGTAGTTCAGAACTTTTTGAATATGATTTTTTTCAACTGCAGCTAAGCTCAAATTATTTTGATTACTGATGTTTTGGTTTTGAATTTCATAAGGCAAATGTTCAGGCAGAATAATATTATCTGCTAAAATCACGGCACGCTGTATAACATTTCTTAATTCGCGAATGTTTCCTTTCCATTCATAGTTCTTCAGCAATCTTAATGCCTCATCGCTCAATAAGGTTTTTGATTTATTTTCTTTTGCAGTATTTACTTCAAGAAAGTATTCAGCCAGCGCAGGAATATCTTCTTTGCGATCTCGTAACGCAGGCAAATGAATAGTGAATACATTTAAACGATAGAATAAATCTTCTCTAAAGCTGCCTTCAACAATAGCTTTTTTTAAATCTTTATTAGTAGCCGCAATAACGCGTACATTCACTTTTGTTGTTTTTTCATCGCCCAATTTTATAAACTCGCCCTGCTCAATTACACGCAATAATTTTGCCTGCAACTCAATATTCATTTCGCCAATTTCATCTAAAAACAATGTGCCTTTGTCTGCGATTTCAAGTAAACCTTTTTTTTCTTTCAATGCATTGGTAAAGGCGCCGGCTTTATGCCCAAACAATTCACTCTCTAATAAATCTTTTGAAAATGCACTGCAATTGATTGCTACAAAAGTGTGCTTTGAACGGTTGCTGTTGTAATGAATGTCGTTTGCAAAAATTTCTTTTCCTGTACCGGTTTCTCCCAACAATAAAACTGTAGTATCTGTTGCTGAAATTTTTTTTGCGAGGTTAATTGCATCTTGTACTTGCCTGCTGTTACCAATAATATTATCGAAACTATGTTCTCCTTTTTCCCGGATCTTTATTGAAGCCTTTTTGTTTTGATTTGATTTTTCTGTTGCCTGGCTTAACAAAGGAATTATTTTATCGTTGTCATTTCCTTTTAAAATATAATCAAACGCTCCATTCTTTATAGCCTGCACGCCATCTGGAATATTACCATAGGCAGTTAATAAAATAATTTCTATTAAAGGAAATTCAGTTTTTACTTTCTTTACAAAATCAACACCATTGCCATCAGGAAGTTTTACATCGCATAATACCACATCAATAATTTCTCTGGATAATATTTTCGAAGCAGACTTTAAATCAGCTGCTTCAAAAATTGTGTATCCCTCTAATTTTATAATGCGTACAAGCAAGCTTCTCAGCTTTTCTTCATCATCGATTATCAAAATTTTTGCTAACATAATTCAATGTATTCCCTGATCGTAACACAACGCCCCGGCGCCAAGCACGCCGCTATTTTTTAATTCTGATACTTCAACCTTTATTCGCTCTGCAGTTTTTGTAAATGCAAAAGTTTTTATGCGTTGCCACATTGTTTCATGGAAAAAAGAATACGCATTACTAACCGAACCACCTAAAATAATTAACTGCGGATCGTAAGTATACATAATTAATTTAATAGCATTACCAATATGAATTCCAAGTTCTTTATACAATTCCAAAGATGCTTTATCACCTTGTTTTGCTTTATTAAAAACCATTTCACCATCAAGATTATAAACATTTTTAAAAAAAGAGCCGCTGCAATAATATTCGTAAACCTTATCAAGGTATTCACACATTCCAAATTCTCCTGCGCCGCAGTTAGCGCCTGCAAATAATTTATTATTGATGATAACGCCAGCGCCCAAACCTGTTCCAAAAGTTGCACCTATAACCGAATTATATCCTTTGCCTTTTCCAAAATAATATTCACCCAACACAAAACAGTTCGCATCATTGTTTACGTATACAGGAATTTTATATCGTTGCTCTAAAAATTTTTTTAAATGCACTTCTTTCCACGAGGGAATATATACAACATCATAAACAATTCCTTCATCAATATCAACAACACTCGGCACGCCAATGCCAATTGCAGAAACGGTTTCATCTTTTAAATCATCAATCAAAGCATACACATCTTCTAAAACTTCTTCTTCTGTGCCGTTGCTTTTTATGCGTTTTGATTTTATAGGAGAAATATTTTTATCAGAAATAATTGCTCCGCGAATATTAGTTGCACCAAGATCTATCCCAATAACATTTTGTAATTGCATGAATAAAACTTTTGTAAAAAATTATTTTGCGGCTAATGTAGTGCTTAAATTTTTTCTGCATGAAATTATAAGTATTACTCAATAAACCGTTTCAAATTGCGCAGTCAAAAGTCTTTTTAAAAGCTTCATTGGTTCATCTATAATATATTTGCACAGCTACAATTGAAGATTAATGGAGATAATTAAGATAATTCGGCAGGGAGGAAAGAAATATTTTGACAGAATACGCAACGAACGCCTTAAACAAAATCTACTTCAGGCAATTCCCTTTTGGGTCGCATCACTTATTGCAGGATTAATGGCGGTTTTTTATTCAAAACTTTTTTCACTATCAGAGCAACTATCATTATATCTATTTCATAAGGCAACATGGGTGATATTTATTTCAGCACCTGTTTGTTTTTTAATTGCCTGGTTAATCGTAATGAAGTTTGCCCCATACTCAAAGGGCAGCGGTATTCCACAGGTAATGGCTGCAATTGAATTTGCAAATCCAAAAGACAATGATAAAGTAGATAAGCTTTTAAGCCTTCGCATTATCATTTCAAAAATTGTATCAAGCTGTGTTATGACGATTGGTGGTGGTATAATTGGAAAAGAAGGACCCATCATTCAAATCGCCGGCTCAGTGTTTAGAAAAGTAAATTCATGGCTGCCTGAATGGTGGCCAAAAATTTCCAAGCGAAATATGATTATGACAGGTGCTGCAGCCGGTCTGGCTGCTGCATTTAATACACCGCTTGGTGGAGTTGTTTTTGCTGTTGAAGAATTAACTAAAACGCATATCAGTTATTTTAAAACTGCATTATTTACGGCTGTTATTATTGCCGGTTTAACTGCGCAAGGATTACATGGACCTTATCTCTACCTCGGTTATCCTTCAATTAATAATCCTTCAGCATCCGTATTTTTTTGTGTAATTATTGTGGCAATACTTGCCGGTTTGTGTGGCAGCCTAACAGGGAGATGGATGCTGCTTGTGCTTAAATGGAAAAGCACCTTCAAAAAAATGTCTCAGCATTTTATGTTTGTTATTGGATGTGCTTTAATAATTGCGCTTGCTGCATTCCTCATAGGTGATGTTGCATTAAACTCAGGCAAAGAGATAATGGCAAGTACATTATTTACTGCACAAAAATATTCGCCGTGGTATTTTCCATTTGTACGCATGGGCGGTTCAATTTTATCTTTTACAACGGGCACGGCCGGCGGTGTTTTTGCTCCCGCATTAAGCGCAGGGGCAAGTGTAGGTTCTGTGGTGGCAGGGTGGTTTCATCTTTCTGCGGTAAACAGCAATGTAATTATTCTTTGCGGAATGGTTGGATTTCTCACCGGTGTTACACGCACACCATTTACTTCTGCTATTCTTGTTTTGGAAATGACGGACAGGCACAATGTTATTTTTCATTTAATGCTTGCAGGCATGATTGCAAGTATTGTTTCAATAGTGGTTGATAAACACTCTTTATATGATCATCTGAAAGTTCAATACATACATGACATTAATAAAGAAGATAAAGAGTCGGAAAAAGAAAAAGAATTAGCCGAAGCCGTATAAAAAAAGGAGCAGTTGACCTGCTCCTTACACTCGTATTTTCAAATATTATTTTTATTACTCTTTCAAAAGTTTCCACGAATACGCTTGATCGTTTTGCTTCCATACAACGCGATACATTCCTGCAGCAAAATTGCTTATTTCTAACACAACTGAACCGCTGTTACTGTTTAAATTTTTGTGCAACACAACTCTTCCCTGCATATCATAGATTATAATTTCAGATTTTAAGGAACTTTCAGGTAATGTAATGGTAACAGTATTCTTTGCGGGATTTGGAAAGATTGTATAGTTTGATAAATCTGATTTAACTGCATCGTCGTTTGCAAAATCAAATGCAGAACAATTCTTAATTGTAAATGCTTTCGACGTACTGTCGCAACCACCTACACCATACGATACATTTACTTTGTAATTGCCAACTTTCTTTGCAACATAAAAACTATCAGTAGCGCCATCAATCTTTTTATTATTAAAATACCATTGATAAATGTAGCTGTCATCTTTAGTTGCATGCAATGTAATTGTACTTCCGTTGCAAATTTTATTTCCAGATGCAGTTACTTTTACCGGCGGCTTAGAACCATTAATTGTTATTTTAATAGTTGCCTTGGCTTGTTTACCACACAAATCTTTAACGGTTAATGTATAAGTTGTATTGGTTGTTGGATTTGCAAAAGGATTCGCGTCGTGAATATCAGACAACCCTCGTGATGGAGACCATGTGTATTTATATGAAGTGCCTGCAATAGCAGTTGCATCCATTTCATTATACGGCGTGGCTCCAATTGTTCCAACAGAATTTACTGTACCTGTTGTTGTATTTGCTATGCGAAGATCACCTACATAATTTTGAGATTCAGTAAAAGCGGATAAATATAAACTATCTGATACCGGATCAAAATCTGCATCCTGTGCATAATTGAAATCAGCGTCAGATATATTTGGCAATGCAGTTGCAGCCCCTGTTTGTTTGCTTATTGAATATATGTATCGATTGTTAATTGAAAGCGCATACATCTTTCCTTCATTATTTACAGCAATCCAAACAAGATAATAAACAGGAATTGTTGCAACGAATGTTGCATTGCCTGTTACAAGGTCGATCTTATATAATTCTGATTCTGTTCCAAATGAAGACATCGCGTACAATTGCTGACCATGAGGATCCCATGCTAGCCCTTGCCAGGCGCCTGTTTGTGGTGTTATTGTATTAATTAAATCTTGTTCACCTGTTATTGTATCAATTCTTATAAGCTTATTGGATAACCTTGTTAAAGCATAATAACCATAAGGTGTAAAATCACCGCCTGCAAAGAAATATCCATTATTTAAATCCGTTTGTGATACAACATTTTTAGCGACAGTATCAATTTGTGAAGGATCGGTCAAACTATACCTGTAAAGATTATTAGAGTACCAATCCATTGAATATGCACGTTTATCGTTTAAGAATGGCGTTCCGCCGGAGGCTGATGGCATGCCGCCAATACGCACACCATTGCTGCCTGTACATAAGGTTATGTTCTTTCCTGCATCTGCAATTAATTTGGCAGTGTATTTTATGGCGGTTACTTTAACAGGTGCAGAGGTTGCATTACATCCGTTGGTATATTTTGCAACAACATAATAATTTCCGCTTTGTGTTGCAATGA
Organism: Parafilimonas sp.; assembly: GCA_035547495.1. Lineage (GTDB taxonomy): Bacteria > Bacteroidota > Bacteroidia > Chitinophagales > Chitinophagaceae > Parafilimonas. The sequence continues at coordinate 5,678 of DASZUY010000253.1, forward strand.
TGCTGCTTGCATTTGCATTTATTAAACTATCGTCCTGATACCATTTATATATAGCACCACTTTTCTTACTTACAACCTGCAGTGTAACACTATCACCTTTACAAAATCTTGTTGCGCCTGTTGCGGTTATTTGCGCATTGCAAAAACTGTCTTTTTGTGCAGCTAGAACTGCGGTGTATGCATCAACTCTGCCATAACCCATTTCGTTATTCCAGGTTCCGTTTTTATAGCCCGTTGTTGATTTAAATGTATAACCAGGAATTTTATCTGCAGTGTTTTCAATAATGTTTACAACATTATCTTTTGTATAAATTGAATTAACAGATAATATAAGTGCAGCTACTGCAGCCACATGCGGACAAGCAGCAGATGTTCCGTTAAACGTGCGATCATAATCATCAGAACTATAACCACCTGTTCCGCTAAAATCGGTAGTTGCAATTTTTACGCATGGTGCAACAACACCTAAACCACTTCCATAACTTGCGCCCCACCAATACTCTCCATCACAACTGTTAGGATCTTTTCTTTGGTTACACATGTTAATACCGCCGACAGCCACTACTTCATCATTTAAAGCAGGATAACTAAGTCCTGAATTGTTATTACCTGCTGAAAAAAATACGGCACAACCTTTTCCATTTCTGCCTTGCGTAACTGCACGATGTATAGCATCATCAATCGCACTGCTGGGCGAACCACCGCCCCATGAATTCGTTAATACATCAGCCCCATGTTTCCATGCATAATCAATACCACTTGCAATATTTATATCAGTAGTAAAATATCCGCCCGCATCCGCGAGATTAACAGGAATGATTTTACATTTTGGTGCAATGCCGGCGATGCCAATCCCATTATTTGCTAATGCTGCAATAATACCTGCGCAACATGTACCGTGCGCATTCGCAGGATTCAAAGGTCTTCCATCACCTTTGTTTGCAGTTTGCGTTGTAGCATCATAACCCTGCAATAAATTTTTCTTTAATTCTACATGACCTGTATCAACGCCTTCATCAATTACTGCAACACTTATTGATGATGAGCCTTGCGTAATCTTCCAAGCATTTTCCACATTCATGTCTGCACCCGGCACACCGCTGTATTGATCAGCAGAGCCTGTGTTTTTATGATCCCACTGTAAATAATAAAGCGGATCGTTCGGTGGTGTGTCGATTGCATCATACATTTCAAGATCAGGCTCAGCATATTCAAACAAACCTGATTCATAAAATATGTCTGCCATCTTTAATCCATCATAACTATTGGCAACACCAGCGCCTAAAATAAAAGTGCGATCATCAAAAATATAAGCACGCTGCATCGAACAATTATATTTACTTATTAATGCATTTAGTTGAATTATTGATGTTCCTGTTTTTAATTTCACCACAAAATCATTTCCATAGCTCGATAGTTTTCCGTTGATGCCAACTATACATGCACGCGCATATAAAACAATTTTATTGGCACTAAGGGTTTGCGCAATGGATTTACCAATTCCTTCATCAGCAATTTTATCTAGTTTGATTTGACACTGATTTTTTATTGCAGTAAATTTTACAGAATCAGCAAACATTTTCGATTTTGTAGCAACAAGATTTTTTATTTCATTGATTGAATGACCTGCTGCGAAACCTACCACAATTTTTTTGTAGGTAACATTAAAGTAAATTTTTTCTCCCTTGTAATAATAAAATACTGCCTCGCTTGAAGGAGATTTTTGGTTTATCTGCGCGAGCAATGTTATAGTAAAGGATTGCAGCACTATAACAAAAAGTAGTGCTTTCTTCATAAGCAAAAATTAATTGGTTTTTATTAAATGATTTTAAAATAGCAATTTACTCAGGTTAAAGAATATATACGCGTAATTTATGTGAAAGACATGTTTCTGTTTGTATAAGTCAAGTCTTCAGAGAAGTTTGAAGAAATTTTTAAAAACAGGGCTCTCTCACACTGCAATCCTTAAAGCATTAATCCTTAACCCATTTTAAATCTTTCGTGTATTTATCTGCTATTATTTTAATTGTGTAAACACCTTTAGCAAGTTGATCTACATTAAATGTAATATTGTTGGTGCCCTGTGAAAGTGCAACATTCTTTTGCATAAGTACTTTGCCGTTTACATCAGTTATTACCATTATTGCTTTGCTGTTGCCGGAATTTTCAATTTTTACATTTAATGTACTTACTGCCGGGTTAGGCATAACAGCAATAAAATCACCAATTATATTTTCTATTGGGGCAATATTTGAATAAGAAGCAGTACCATCTTTATCAACTATTTTTAAGCGATACCAGCTTTTACCCGGCAAAGGATTATTATCTGTTGCAGTATAACTAATTAAGGAACTGCTATTGCCAGAGGCAGCTACTTGCTTAAAACCGGTAAACGACTTTCCATCTCTACTTTTTTCAATAGTAAAATAAGCAGTATTAATTTCCTGTGCTGTTTGCCATTGTAATTGTACAGTATTATTTTTAAGCAAAGCATCAAACGAAATTAAATGCACCGGAAGTGCGCTGCAAATATTCGTTGCCGTACCCGAAGATGCTGTTTTCGCAGAATAATTATTTATGGTTGTATTTACTTCGTAGGTAGGTATAGTTGCATTAGCCAAAGTGCCAAAGTTTTGAAGGCTTCCAAAACTGTTTTGTGCCGAGCACGAGTTTGCATTAAAGTCAAGCTTCATAAAAAAATAATTATACAAGTCTGTTACATCCTGGGTTGCATAATTGCCGCTTGCCATGTAACCATTATCATTTGTTTTTATAAGTGATTTAATTGTGCCTAAACTGTTTTTTGCAATTGTTTTCGTCCATTGCAACACGCCACTGCTGTTCACTTTTAGCAGGTAATAAAAATTATCGCCGCCTAAGGAATGATCACCAGCCGCAATATATCCGCCATCACTTGTTTCAACTGCCGTTGCTAAATAAATACTTGAATTGCTGATTTCAGTTGTTGATTTCGACCATAATAAATTGCCGTTCTTATCAAGTTTTACCATAAACCCATCAGATAAAAAACTGCCTGATACATTATAAGCCGAACCAGTAATCAAGTATCCTCCGTCTGATGTAGGCAGCACTGAATATCCATCCACATTTTTATTATCAGCATAAAAACTGCGGCTCCACAATACATTGCCGGAAGTATCTGTTTTTACAATGTAAGTTGAATCGCTGCTTCCGTTAGTGTTAATAGATAAAAAGACATATTTATTATCACTTGTTATTTTTAGATCAGATATAGAACTATAGCTTACATCAAAATATTTTTTCGACCATACCACATTACCGTAACCCTTTGTTTTTACAATATAAGAATTCTGATGGCCGGGAATATCGCTGCTAAAAATATAACCACCCATTACATAATCGCCATTTGTTTCCTGCAATAAAGCAGTGCCTTCACTGTAATTAAAATCGTCATATTCTTTTTTCCATTGCAGTGTGCCGTCAACATTAAATTTTAATAATGCCATCGTGTTGTTTATAACACCGCATACGGCAAAACCTTCATCGTTTGTATTAACTATTGCTTCGGCATTATCATATACACTACCGTCGCCGATGATCGTTTTCCAAAGAAGCTGACCATTAGTACCAATCTTAACTATATAAGCATCACCATTAATATCCTTTAGCTGGGTATAGCCCGCAGCAATATAATTTCCATCGGAAGATTGAATGGTAGAGAAAAGTCTATCGTATTTATTTGTGCCTGCTGTTGATGTAAAACGGTTTTGACTAAAACAATTTATTGCTATAAAACAACAGGTAAAGAGTAGAAATCTTCTCATAAAAAATTTTTAGCGAAAGTTATAAAATATGATTAATAAAAAGATATTGTTTTATTATTAGGTTGATAAGGTGTTGGTATTGTAACATTCAAAAGCAGCTTTGTATCATTTTTAATTTCAAGCAATAAATTTACCAGATAAAAGTTTACTATAAAATTGTCTGCTTGAGGGGAGTTCGATTAATATTATTTTTTTTATTGCTGATAACTGTCTTACCTGTTTCAGCGCAACTTTCCAATCTTCGTTCAAAAAAAATTCCGGCAAATAATTTTATTAGAATCGATTCATTAAGTATTGTTCCAAATACTTTTATTATTGAAGGATATGATACTTCTTATTATACACTCGATTGGTTAAACGCAACAATTCAGTTTAAAAAAAAATTACCTGCAGATAGCATACAGGTTTCTTATCGTGTCTTCAACACCAAATTAAATGCAGTTGCACAGCACTACAGGTACGACAGCATTAGAAATAATTTTGTAGCGATTACACCTCCGCCAAAAAACAAGAACGATGAAAGTTTTTTAAATTTTGGTAAGCTGAATTATAGCGGAAGCTTTGGAAGAAGCCTAAGTATTGGTAACACACAAGATGCAGTTTTCAATTCGCAGCTTAATCTTCAGTTGAGTGGCTATATTGGCGACAGTATTCAACTGAATGCAGCTATCACAGATAATAACATTCCAATTCAACCTGATGGTACAACGCAACAGCTAAATGAATTTGATAAAGTGTTGTTGCAGTTCAGTAAAAAAAATTGGGAAATGGATTTAGGCGATATTGATCTGCGGCAAGATGAAAATTATTTTCTGAAATTTTATAAGCGATTACAAGGGTTGTCTTATCAGCAACATTATGAAATTTCAAAAAATGTAAACGGAAACACATTGCTTTCCGGCGCTATCGCAAAAGGAAAATTTGCACGTAATGTTTTTGAAGGGCAGGAGGGCAATCAGGGCCCATACAAATTGCAAGGCAACAACAACGAATTATTTTTTATTGTGCTTGCAGGTACAGAAAAAGTTTTTTTAAATGGTGTGCAGGTACAGCGCGGCGAAGACCAGGATTATGTTATTAATTATAATACGGCAGAAATAATTTTTACGCCGAAGCAGATGATCACAAAAGATACGCGCATACAAGTTGAGTTTGAATATGCGGATCGTAATTATTTAAATTCGATGTTGTACATCAACAACGATTTTCAGGTTGGAAAAAAACTAAGAGTAAATGTTTCTGCTTACAGCAATGTTGATGCAAAAAATTCTCCGATAGATCAAACACTCGACAATCAGCAAAAACAATTTTTAGCAAATCTTGGTGATAGCATTCAGAATGCATTTTATCCTGTGAGCAGCATTGATACATTTTCTACCGGCAGAATTTTATATAAAAAATTAGATACGGTTTATAATGGAATTCATGATTCCATTTTTGTTTATTCAACAAATCCTGACAGCGCAAAATATAATTTGAATTTCATTGAGGTCGGCGCGAACAAAGGCAATTATGTTCCGCTGTTTAATGCAGCAAATGGAAACGTTTATCAATGGGTTGCTCCACTGAACGGCGTTCCGCAGGGGAATTTTGAAGCAGCCAGTTTTTTAGTAACACCCAAAAAACAGCAGGTAGTTAATACAGGTTTTACATGGCAAATAGATAGCAAAACTGTATTAAGCGGCGCGTTTGCGTTTAGTGATTATGATGCAAATACTTTTTCAATAAAAGATAAATCGAATGATAAAGGTTATGCATCTAAGATTGATTTTACGAGAGCAACTTCGTGGAAAACAAAAAGAAAAACCCTGCAATTAAATACAATTGCAGATTATGAATGGGTTGATAAAAATTTTCAACCCGTTGAACGTTTGCGCGATCCTGAATTTACAAGAGATTGGGGTTTGCCGATATTAACTGAATCGGCAACGGAGCAATTACCAACAATAAGTTTTGAGTTGAAAGATGATAAAGAAAATGATGTGATGTATCGCTTTTCAAGCTATATAAGAAGCGATGGTTTTACAGGAATCCGCAATGAGATTCTGCATCATCAAACAATAGATAAATTTGAATTAACCGATGCCTTTAGTTTAACCAACAGCACAACGCCAAATGATAAAGGTTTTTTCCTTCGACCAAATATTGATCTGCATAAAACATTTTCATCTTTTAAAAATTACACGTTTGGCGCATCTTATTATATTGAACATAATGAGCAACGCAATATGCTTGCGGATACGGTAACGCCCTTAAGCTATGCATTTGAAACATTGACTGCATACATAAAATCAGATGAACAAAAAGCAAATCACTGGTCGTTTAATTATTTTACAAGAAGCGATCAGTTACCGTTTTATAAATCACTCGTGCAAACAGACAGAAGTGACAACTATAATTTGCAGGCAGAGTTGTATAAAAACAAGCATCATCAATTTAGAATTGATGCAACTTATCGCCGGCTGTTTGTTTATAATACGCAGTTAACTCAACAACAACCTGATAATAGTTTGTTGGGAAGAGCTGAGTATAATGTAAACGAGTGGAATGGATTTCTAACGGGTAATGCGTTGTATGAAATTGGCAGCGGACAAGAACAAAAAAGAAATTTTTCTTATGTTGAAGTTCCTGCGGGCACGGGTCAGTATGCATGGATTGATTACAACAATGATGGCATTGAGGAGTTGAATGAATTTGAATTAGCAGCTTTTCCGGATCAGGCAAAATTTATTCGCATTTATACACCAACGGACGAATATATAAAAGCCAATTATACACAGTTTAATTATGCATTAACATTAAATCCAAAAGTGTTTTTAAAAGGTGCAGGCGCATCATCATTCAATAAATTTATTACGCGTTTTGTTTTACAATCATCGTTGCAAACATATAAGAAGCTGCAATCAAATGGAGCGCCGGCATACACTCCATTTAAAGGAAATATAAATGATACAAGTCTTATCAACTTAAATCATACATACAGCAATACTTTATCTTTTAACCGTTACAGTTCTGTTTGGGGAATTGATCTTACAAACATTTCTACTTACAATAAATCTTTACTCACATATGGTTTTGAAACAACGCAACAAAAAGAATGGAATTTGAAAACACGCTATAATATCGGCAGAAATTATACGCTACAACTTGAACAAAGAACTTCTGAAAATAGTTTGGCAACGCCATCCTTCGCGAATAGAAATTATGATATAAAAGGATTTACAGCAACACCGCAATTCATTTATACATCATCAACAAAATATAGAATTGAAACTTACTACCAGTTTCAGCAAAAGAAAAATGAACCCGCTTTTGGTGGGGAAAAAGTTGTATTTAATTCGTTTAATATAGATGCGAAATTTAACACCGTATCTAACACAAGTTTAATGGCAGGCTTTCAGTTTAGTAATATAAATTTTAAAGGCGACGATAACACAACAGTAAGTTATATTATGCTTGAAGGTTTATTGCCAGGCAAAAATTTATTGTGGAATATCAGCTTTACAAAACGGCTTGTGAATAACCTGGAAATTAGCATTCAATACGAAGGAAGGAAACCTGCGAATACAAGAATTATTAATACAGGTACTGCAAGCATAAGAGCGCTTTTGTAATTACAGGTTATAAGCTCCTGGTTTCAGCGTATAGGTGAATAAATATTCACTTAAACTCAATTAAAATAAATTATGTCTGTCAACTTTCATCTGCATTTATAGTTAGATAATTTCATCTCATTTTTTACTGCTTACATCGCACATTTTTTAGTTCTAATCTCATACTACTTGCTTCACCGTTAGCATTAACAGTTCATTTATAAACGGGCAGAAAATAAATACATCTCATATATAAATTCATTAACAACAAAAAACAAAAAACATGAAAAAAATTTTTACGCTCACATTAACCTTGGTCATTTTAAGCTCTGCAGCGTTCTCTCAATCATTCTTTGCAAGGGTTTCATTCAACGTTCCATTTTTAAGAATTACACATATGCAACGCTATAATGAAGCTTATTCTTTCACCCAATATCAAAGGGATAATCAGATCGCAAGAATAAATACAGAATATAATGAAAAAGTAAGAGCCACAATGAACTTAAACATTGGTGCAGGAAAAAAGATTGAGCTTATTCAACAGTTGCAAAGAGGTAAAGCAAATCAAATCCAGGCAGTAAATGATCGTTTCTTCGATGCAAGAAACAAGTACAACTATCAGCATTATGATCGCAATTATAATTGGATAAGATAATTCTTAGCAAAGGGGCAATTATAAAGCCTTCGCGAATAGCGGGGGCTTTATTGTTTAAATTCTTCTGAGATCGGGTCTGTAATTACCGGCAATTCTGCTTTAGCAACTGCAGCATGCTTTCTTTGAAGATGATTAAATGAAATGAGAAATACTATTAAAATCGCAACAGGTATTAATGAAAAATAAAATGCATTTTGTCCGCCATATTTATCAAACACAAAACCTGTAAGCAAAGAACCTGTTGTGCCGCCGATCGCCGAAAAAATAATTATCAAGCCAGACATTACACCATGTTTTGGTTTTGGCAATGAACTTAAAATAACGGAATTGATTGCAGGATAAACAGGCGCTAACAACAAACCGATCAAAGGAAAAATGTATGCGGCAACCGGCGCATCTAACCAGCCTGTAATGTTTCTTCCCGTCTCGTTTTTTGCAAGCGGCATCGCTATAATAATAAGAAGTGCAGCTAATAATAATGTTCCTACAAGCACATATAACCAATTCAATTTTTTTAATATTATTCCTGCAAGAAACCTTCCTAAGGCAGTTGAGCCGGCTAAAATACTTCCCATTTGTATGCTGAGAACAGCAGGTAACAACAAAACCTTATTATTAAATGTTGGCAAGAAGTTTTGAATGCTTTGTTCAATCAACACATAAAAAAATGCAGAGAAAATAAAAGCAAGAACTATTGGTTCTCTCATTAATTTAAACATGTCAACAAACTTTACAGACTCTGGCTTGCCTTCATTAGATTTTGCAGCGGATTCATCAAGCGGGGAGGAGAGTAACAATAAAAATGCGAGCAGTGCCAATCCACCCAATAAATAATATGCTTTAAGCCATGAAGTTGATTGCGGGTTTGCATTATTAACAAAAGAGCTGAAAATAAAATAAAGTGACAGGTTTCCCACCATAAAAAATGATTCAATAAAATTCATCATGCTGATGTGTTCTTTTGAATCTTTTGTTACAATACCAATGGTGCTGTAAACACTCATCTTAATTAGGGCAAAGCAACTGCCAACAGCTACAAATAAAAGTTTTATTGCAAAAAAACTAGGTGTGTTTGGAATAATAAGACATACGAGCGAAACAATTCCCAGGGCAAATAACATTGCTTTTTTATAACCAAACTTTGTTATAGAAGATGCAACCAGAAAAGATAAAATGGCAATGCTTAAATCTTTGCAGGGATCAATCCATGCTGCACCTTTTTTTGAAACGCCAAAATTATTTTGCACTTGTAATATCGCAATGCCTGAGCTATTCAATAAAATAGCAAATACAAAATAGTTGATGAAGAGTGATAGTTTAATTCTCCAGTTATTCATAGCAATCGTTTTGTTTGGAATTTGAAAATACAGATTTACCGTACAATTTGGCTATTAAATTATGTGTTAATCTTAATCTTTAAAATTTTAACCGCTTTATTTTTGCGGATTATTTAATTAGGTTGAAGACTTATAAACTTTACATATCAAAATTAATTGTGGCATTAATCGCGTTGCAAATACTTAATTTAAGTATTGATACGCAAAATTTTCAACCACCGGAGCCAAGAAACACATTGAGCTATTTTAATGAAATGAATTCTGTTGTAGAATTCGTTACTGAAAAACTAATCACGAAGCGCGATACATTTCCTGAAAATAAAAAACAAAATAAAAACGGACCGCAGGTTCGTAAACATACAACGATAACTACTTTTTTTCCGGCTGAGCAATTCGGTGAAAAAGTTAATGCTTCCGGTCTTATAAATCATACTTGTTTCTTACCACTAACTTATAGTTTTATTTACACTAAAATACAGTTGCAGCCACCCAAAAGTTGTTGATCCATTCCAGTAACAGATGTGCTTCATCGCGTCTGTAGTTATTGCTTGCTTAAACAATAAGTCAGATTATCTTTTAATCAACAGCTTTAATGATCAAGTTATTTTCGAAATGCTTGAAAGCATTGATAGTATTTACAAGCATTTTCAGTTTTACAAAAATTCATGCCCAGTTATCATACGATACAGTTTCGTTTTCATTAAATGATGCAGAGAAACGTTTCGTTGACAGCAACCTTTTAATTCTTGCATCACACTTTAATGTTGATGCAAACAAGGCGCTTATTAAACAGGCAAAGCTTTGGAATAATCCCGTACTGAACACTGACCAGGTAATTGCCGCAGATGGTAGATTTTTCCCTTATGGAAAAGATGTAAATGGAGTTACCGGCGGGCAATATTACATTCAACTACAGCAATTAATTGAAACAGCCGGTAAACGTGGCAAACAAATTAATATAGCAACAACAAATGAGCAAATAAGCGAATTGCAGCTTGAAGATCTTTTGAGAAACCTGCGCTTGCAGTTAAGAACAGATTATTACACCATTGCACAACAACTTAATAATAAAACGCTGTATCAAAATCAGCTTGTGCAATTGAATAATTTATTTAATGGCATGCAGGCGCAATTTAATGCCGGCAATATTGCACAGATTGAATTGTTACGTGTGCAGGCAATTTTAGTTATGCTGCAGCAAGACATAACTGATTTAGATAAGTCAATTGAAAATTCTGAAACTGATATAAGAACATTGTTGCGGCTAAACACAAACGTTTTTGTGAAGCCAAGTGACACAACTGCAAATTTGTTTGCGCCTTCGCTTAGTATGGATTCTTTGATCCAAACGGCGAAAGAAAACAATCCATATTATTTGTTGCAGCAGAAGCAATATGTTTTGCAGCAGCAAAATCTTTCTTATCAAAAGGCATTGCGCGTACCTGATGTTACGCTTGGTCCAAACTTCGATCGCAATTCGAATTTTGCACCTAATTATTTTGGCTTAGGAGTTTCATTGCCTATTCCGTTGTTTAATAAAAACCAGAGCAATATTGCTTCTGCAAATTTTAATGTAAAGCAGCAGCAGGCAACTGTTTCAAATGCTGAAAAAGAATTAGAGAATAATGTATTTAATGCTTATCAAAATCTTTTGCTTTCGATAAAACAGAATAGCGAAGAGCAAAAAGATTTTTATGAGAAGTACAACGCAATGTTTCAAAACATGCTGAAGAGTTATCAGCAAAAACAAATAAGTCTTTTAACGTTTGTTGATTTCGTAACGGATTATACAAATCTGCAGCAAAGATTTTATCAGCAGCAACTCAATCTTAATCTATCAAAAGAAAATCTCAATTACCAGGTTGGTATTGATGTAATACAATAATTAACTATGAAACGCTTTTCGTTTTTAACACTGTTCTTTTTATTGTGCATTTTTTATTCGTGCAAACAGAAAAATACTGACAGTGATGCAACACAACAACCTTTTTGTTTGAGTGATACAATGCAACACATGATTGCAATTGATTCTGCAGGGCTATGCAAAATTCAGGATGAAATTCACTTAACCGGTGAAGTAAATTTTGATGACAACAATGTGGTAAAAATTTTTCCGCGTAGTGGCGGGCAGGTTGTTGAATGTAAAGTGAGTTTGGGTGATAAAGTGGAAGCTGGTCAAACACTCGCCGTTATTAAGAGTGCAGATATTGCGGGCAACTATGCAGATCTTACGCAGGCGAACGCAGATGTTGCCATTGCAAAACGTGAACTGGATAACGAATCATCTTTATTCAACAACGGCATTGCAAGTGAAAAAGATTATGAAGAAGCAAAAGATAATTACAATAAAATTCTTGCAGAGAAAACCAAATTGCAATCACTCATAAATATTAATGGCGGAAACAATACAGCAAGCGGCGGCACTTACACGCTTACTTCACCAATAAGCGGATACATTGTTGAGAAAAATATTAATGCCGGAAATTTTATTCGTGAAGATGCAGGTGATAATCTTTTTACAATTTCTAATTTAAAAGATGTGTGGGTTTTGGCGAACGTGTTTGAAACAGATATTCCACGTATTCAAAATGGTTTAAATGTAACGATCAGCACACTCGCTTATCCTGATAAAATCTACAACGGCACTATTGATAAAAGCAGTGAGGTACTTGATCCTGTAAACAAGGTGATGAAAGTTAGAGTGCGTTTGCAAAACCCGGGCATGGAATTAAAGCCCGGCATGTTTGCAAACGTTGTCGTTACGCATGAACTCGATAGTACTGCTGTTTGCATTCCATCGGGTGCTGTGGTTGATGATAACGGTGATAAATACGTTGTTGTTTATAACAGCAATTGCGATCTAAAAGTGCAACCGGTTAACATCTTGCAAACTACAGGCAATAAAACATACATCGCTTCCGGTTTGCAAAGAGGGCAAAAAGTAATTACAAAAAACGCGATCCTGTTGTATAGCGAATTAGCAGGCGAATAATCAGCATATAATTAGAAATAACAATGAATAAGTTTATAAGACGAATAATATATTTTTCTCTTCGCCACCGCTATTTTATTTTTTTTATGACGGCGGTGCTTGCAGTGATTGGCTTTGTGAGTTATAAGAACACGCCCATTGAAACATTTCCTGATGTTACGAATACACAAATTATTATCATCACGCAATGGCCAGGAAGAAGCGCAGAAGAAGTTGAAAAATTTATAACCATTCCGCTTGAAACAGAATTAAACAGTGTTCAAAAGAAAATAAACCTTCGTACTACATCTGCATTTGGTTTAAGTTATATAAGAATAATTTTTGATGATGATGTTGATGATCCGTTTGCGCGTCAACAAGTGTTGGCAAGAATTGGTAATGCTGATTTGCCTGATGGCGTTAAACCTGAAATTGAACCGCCGTATGGTCCAACAGGGGAAATATATCGCTACACTTTAGAAAGCAAAACGCGTAACATTCGCGACTTGTATGCAATTCAGCAATGGGTGTTAGACCGGCAGTTTAAATCGGTTCCCGGTGTTGCGGATGTAAATGTTTTTGGTGGTGAAGAAAAAAGTTATGAAGTAAGTGTGAACCCTGCTTACCTGACTAAGTATGGCTTATCTGCATTGAATGTTTATGATGCTGTTGCAAGAAGCAATATAAATGTTGGTGGAGATATGATTGAAGCAAATGGTCAGGCATTTGTTGTAAGAGGCATTGGCTTAATAAATAATATTGATGAAATCAAAAATATCATCATCACAAAAATTAATGGTGTCCCTGTTTTAGTAAAAGATGTTGGTGATGTTGAAGAAACCGGCAAACCCAGGCTGGGACAGGCTTCCAGGGATACAGCCAAAGATGTACTGGAAGGAATTATTGTGATGCGCAAAGGAGAAAATCCAAGCGTTGTACTCGATTCAATTCATTCCAAAGTAAAAGATCTTAACGAAAATGTCTTACCAAGAGATGTTAAGATCAACACGTTTTATGATCGCACAACATTAATGGATTATTGCACACACACCGTGTTGCATAACTTATCTGAAGGCATCATACTCGTTACTGTAATTGTGTTTTTATTTATGGCAGACTGGCGAACAACTGTTACAGTTGCCATCATCATTCCTTTATCATTATTGTTTGCATTTATGTGCATGCGCATAAAAGGGATGACAGCCAATTTACTTTCGATGGGTGCGGTTGATTTTGGAATTATCATTGATGGCGCTGTGGTTATGGTGGAAGGTTTATTTGTTGCATTGGATGCACGCGCAAAAGAAGTGGGAATGGAAAAGTTCAACAAGCTCGCGAAGCTCGGCTTGTTTAAACAAGTAGGAACGGAGATGGGAAAATCAATTTTCTTTTCAAAGCTTATTATACTTACTTGTCTTATTCCAATATTTTCTTTTCAAAAAGTTGAAGGAAAAATGTTTTCTCCTTTAGCTTATACTTTGGGTTTTGCATTATTAGGTGCACTGATATTTACGTTAACACTAGTGCCTGCTTTATCAAGCATCTTACTCAAGAAAAATGTGAGGGAAAAGCACAATGTAATTGTTTCATTTTTTGAAAATGGCGTTACGTCGCTATTTAAAAAAGTTTACAGGTATCCATACATGAGTATTGCCATAGCACTCACAATAATGGCGCTTACTTTTTTTTCGGTGAAATTTTTAGGTACCGAATTTTTGCCGGAATTAAATGAAGGCGCATTGTGGGTGGAAGCTGAATTACCAATGAGTGTAAGCTTGCAGGAATCTGAAAGCGTATCGCAGAAGATGACACAGATCATCAGCAAATATCCTGAAGT
>DASZUY010000254.1:0-2592 GCA_035547495.1 Parafilimonas sp.
TCCACCCGTATAAAAAACCAATTAAAGGATTATATGCTTCTTTTAAATAGACATACGTTCCGCCGGCTCTTGGAAATAACGCACTCAGCTCAACGAAACTTAATGCTGCAGCTACCGTCATCAATGCAGTTAGTACCCACGCAAAAATTAACCAGCCGGCGCTGCCAACATCCTGCACCATGTAACTGCTTACAATAAAAATTCCGGAACCAACCATGCTGCCCGCAACAATCATCGTTGCATCCAGCAAACCTAAACGTGGTTTAAAATGCGTTGGTAAATGTTCATTTTCTGTTGCTTGTTCAATCATGTAATTAAATAAATAATACGTAGCTATTCATCATGTTCCTTTCAAATAAAAAAATTAGTTTGCATTTATTGTATGGAAATATTTGATGTTATTGTTCTTGGTCTTGGTGCACATGGAAGCGCTGCGGTTTATCATCTTTCAAAAAACAATATCAAAGTTTGTGGCATCGACAGGTTTGTGCCGCCGCATGCTTTTGGTTCTTCGCACGGACAAAGCAGAATTATCAGGCAAGCTTATCATGAAAGTCCTATGTACGTTCCGTTGGTAATGGAAGCTTATAGATTATGGAATGAATTAGAAAATGTTTCCGGCAAAAAACTTTTATTAAAAACCGGCGGATTGATTTTAGGCAATGAAGATTCGATGGTGATTAAAGGCGCAAAGCTGAGTGCAGAAACACACCATGTTCCATATGAATATTTAAGCAACAAAGAAATTACAAAACGATTTCCTGCATTAAAACCAACAGAAGATACCGTTGCGGTTGTTGAACAAAGTGCAGGTATTTTATTTCCTGAAGAATGTATTAAAGCGAATTTGAAACTGGCGAATGATAATGGTGCATTGTTGTTGTTTGGTGAAGCTGTTCAATCTATCAACATAAAAAATAACTATGCTGAAGTTGTTACAAACAAAGGAATTTATGAAACAGAAAAATTAATTGTAACTGTTGGCGCGTGGTTGAATGATATTTTGCCTGAATTGAAATTGCCTTTAAATATTAAGCGACAGGTTTTGTTTTGGTTTAAGAGTGATGATAAACAAATGCAACCATTTATTCAGCCTGAACATTTGCCTGTTTTTATTTGGGAACACAATTCGCCGCATATTTTTTATGGCTTTCCTGATTTAGGCAACGGGATAAAAATTGCGCCGCATCATGAAGGTCAACCCATACATCCAGATTTGCTTTCGAAAGAAGTTTATGAAGATGAGATTCAGCAAATGAAAAATATTTTGGATGAATATTTTAATGTTGATGCAAGATTTAGTTCGTCTGATGTTTGCATGTACACCAACACACCTGATGAACATTTTATTATTGATTATTATCCTTCAAACAAAAATATTATTGTCGCAAGCCCATGTTCGGGTCATGGTTTTAAATTCTCCAGCGCCATGGGTAAATTGCTAGGCGATATGGTTTTGGAGAAGGAATTAAACTTTGATATTTCTCCATTTAGTATTAATAGATTTTCTCGAAGCTCGACAGCGTAACAATTATTTATCGCTTGCAAAAATTTGTTTATTTATTAATAATAATCTTGTGCTGTATGGCTTCATGGTGAGTTTGAGATTTTTTCCTGCAGGTGAAAATGTTTCATTCGATAACACATCAACAAAAAATAAAGTATCGTTTTTATTTGTATTGATATTGCTTACATCAATTGTAACAGGCTGGCTGTTTCCACTCATATTTATCGCGACAATAAATTGCTCATCATCTTTCCATCTATGCAATGCAACAACCGAACTTGCAGCATTTACTGAAAGATTTTCGATATGTGATGAACGCAAACTTTTATATTCATTTCGCAGTTGAATGAGTTGTTGATAGTAAGGGAACAAACTGTCTTTATCCTGCGATTGAATACTTTCTCCAGCCTTAAAAATTGGTTTTGTTGAATACACTTTATACCTGCAGCCAATTTCTTGTCCATCGTAAATCATAGGAATTCCGGGTAACGCAAACATTAATGCAGCAACCATTTTTGTTCTTGCCAAACCGTGATCAACAATAAAACGCGGCTGATCATTATTCTCTATAAAACGCAAACGAAGATGTGTTGTATCACCATCAAATAATGCATGAATAAGTTTCTCGCCACGCTTATCTTCATTAGGAAAATTAAATATTGTCGGGTTGTTTGGCGGATTATAATCATATTGCCAGCTCCAGTGCGAAATCCAGTTTGTATCAATCTTCCAATCGTATGCAGCATCATAACCTTCGCTATAAACTTTTTTTCTTTCGCCTTTATCTTCTGCCAGTAATAAAATATCAGGCTTAATACTTTTTAGTTCTTCCTGCAATTGTTTTCCAAACGTTGTATCTCTTGCATTAAAAGCCCAGGCTGCATCAAAACGGTAACCATCCAGATCAAATTTCTGCAGCCAATATTTGCATGCTTCAATCATCCATCTTCTCACTTCTTCATTTTCATAATTAAGGTTCACTAAATTGTTCCAGAAATAATGATAATAGCCGAGTGCATCTTTTTTATAGTAAGAAGAATATTTTGCGCCGTCATTTTCATGCTGGTAAAAACTATAATAATGCG
>DASZUY010000255.1:0-10288 GCA_035547495.1 Parafilimonas sp.
GGTGCTTTAATTTCTAATAATCTCTTTAAACGGTTATTTCTGATGATAACACGACGATATAAATCGTTCAAATCAGAAGAAGCAAAACGACCACCATCCAAAGGAACAAGCGGACGAAGTTCGGGCGGAATAACCGGGATATATTGCATTACCATCCATTCAGGGCGGTTGCTAATGCGGGTGTTAGCATCACGTAAAGCTTCAACAACACTCAATCTTTTTAAAGCATCTGCTTTTCTTTGCTGCGATGTTTCGTTGGCAGCAGTTGTACGCAATGTATAGCTTAAATCATCCAACTGAATACGGGCCAGCAAATCATGTACTGCTTCCGCACCCATTTTTGCGATGAACTTCTGCGGGTCATCATCAGGTAAATACTGATTGTCTTTTGGAAGATTATCAATTATATCTAGATATTCTTCTTCAGTTAATAAGTCACCCGGCTGTAAATTTTTATCTTCACGAATACCAGGTTGAATCACTGCATATCTTTCATAATATACAATGCTCTCAAGTTTCTTAGAACTCATACCCAGCAGATAACCAATCTTGTTAGGCAAACTTTTGAAATACCAGATATGCACAACCGGCACAACCAGTTTAATATGCCCCATTCTTTCACGACGAACTTTCTTTTCGGTAACTTCTACACCACAACGGTCGCACACAATGCCTTTATAACGAATTCTTTTGTATTTGCCACAGGCACATTCGTAATCTTTTACCGGTCCAAAAATTCTTTCGCAAAACAAACCATCACGTTCAGGTTTGTAGGTGCGGTAATTAATGGTTTCAGGTTTCAGAACTTCGCCAAAACTGCGTTCAAGAATACTGTCTGGTGAAGCAAGACCAATAGTTATTTTCGAAAAATTGGCTTTGGGACGATTTTCTTTTTTGATAGCCATATTGAAATTTCAATTTTTCTGTTTAATTTTTTTTGGAGACAACTCTTTCAGCAATCAATTTGTACTTACATTGCATGCACTTACACTTTAAAAGCAAAGCTTAAAAGCTAAGTTGATTTTAGAAACGATTATTATTGAAATTGAATGTAGAAGAAGGTCCAATGCTCCAAAAAACATAAGTCGGCAAAGGTAATGGATTTAGATTAAAAAATCGTATTAAATTATAAAGCTTTCTTAATTTATACCAGATACAATTACAGTAACGGAAAAACCCGAGGGAATTCAAAACTTCTCCATAACGCCTAATCCAAACAAAGCGAAATCATACTTAACCGGGTCTTTGGGATCTAAAGTTTTCAGGTAATCTGTTAGCTCAATAGCAGCCTGCCAGTCGATTTGCTTTCTCTGTAACAAATTAAGGCGTTTTGCCACTCTCGCCACATGCAAATCTACCGGGCAAATAAGCTGGGATGGTTTGATGTTTTTCCAGATGCCGAAGTCAACGCCTTTATTGTCATTTCGTACCATCCAGCGTAAAAACATGTTTAAGCGTTTGCAGTTCGATTTCTTCTCCGGTGTTGCAATATGTTTTTTGGTTCGTAGCGGTACGTCTTCTAAACTAAAAAAGTAATGATGAAAACCGATTAGCATTTCTTCGACCGAATTTCCCCATTTTATGAAAGCCGATTCCAAAGATTTGTTGCGGCGGTAATGATATTGTAAAAATTCAATAAAATAGAGCAAATCTGTTGGGTTGAAAGTTCGATGTTTAAACTCCAATAGTTTTTTCAATCTCCCCAAATCCTCGTTCAGACAAAATTCATGCGGCTGCATATTCATCAGCTGCATTAATTCTTTTGATTTATTGATGATGGTTGTACGATTTCCCCAGGCAAAAACGGCGGCAAAAAAGCCAGCAATTTCTATATCTTGTTTTTTGGTGAAAAGATGTGGAATTGAAACCGGGTCGTGTTTTATAAATGAAGGCTGATTGTATTGTTCAACTTTACTATCGAGAAATTCTTTAAGATTTTTATTTGAAGAAGCGCTCATTCAGCGCAAAACAAATGCATGTGCATAATTTAACCAAAGTGCTGCGAAAAAAAACCAACTACATGCTTACATTGCACGTTGCTATGGATAAGTTTATTGTTTCTGCGAGAAAGTATCGTCCACAAAATTTTGATGCTGTTGTTGGTCAAAAGCATATTACTACTACACTAAAAAATGCTATTAAAAATAATCAGCTGGCACATGCATTTTTGTTTTGTGGTCCACGCGGTGTGGGCAAAACAACCTGTGCGCGTATTCTTGCCAAAACAATTAACTGCGAAAATTTGCAACCGGATGGCGAAGCTTGCAATAAATGCAATTCCTGCAAAAGTTTTAATGAAGGCACGTCTTTAAATATTCATGAACTGGATGCAGCGAGTAATAATTCTGTTGATGACATCAGAACGCTTGTTGAACAAGTTCGTTTTATGCCGCAAGCTGGCAAATACAAAGTATATATCGTGGATGAAGTTCACATGCTCAGTGCTGCTGCCTTTAATGCATTTTTAAAAACGCTGGAAGAGCCGCCACCCTATGCGATTTTTATTTTGGCAACAACTGAAAAGCATAAGATTATTCCAACCATTTTATCGCGCTGCCAGATATTCGATTTTAAACGTATTACAACCAACGATACAGTTGAACATTTAGAAGAAATAGTAAACAAAGAGCACATAAAAGCAGAAAAATCTGCCTTACAAATCATTGCACAAAAAAGTGAAGGTTGCATGCGTGATGCGCTGAGCATTCTTGATAAAATTGTAAGCTTTACGAACGGTGAAGTGAACTACAAGAACACGCTGGAACATTTGAACATTTTAGATGAAGATTATTATTTCAAACTGCTCGATAATCTGTTGCAACAAGATATTGGCGCTGCAATGTTATTGTACGATGAAATAAACAGTAAAGGTTTTGAAGGCGATATGGTGTTGAATGGCTTTGCAGAATTTTTGCGCAATCTTTTGGTGAGTAAAAACGCAAAAGCCGCATCTTTATTAGAAGTGATTGACGGCATGCAACAACGTTACATTGATAAAGCTGCAGAAGTAAGCATGTCTTATATTGTAAGCGCATTAAATATTTTGAATGAAGCTGAGATAAATTATAAAATGGCGCGCAATAAGCGGCTGCATGTTGAGCTTACTCTAATCAAATTAAATTATTTACAGCAGGCAATTGAACTGGTAAATGATAACGGCAGCATCATTAAAAAAAAACGGGTTGACACGCCTGTGATGCATAAAATAAAATCGATTAATTCCACTACTATCGCCCCCAAAAAAATCGAAGAACCAAAACTCTACATAAAAGAAAATAAAGAAGCGCAGGAAATAAAAACGAAAGTTGTTGTTGAAGAAATACAGAATAATATTATTACTGAGTCAATTCAAAATAAAGTACGCGAGGAAAAGCCTGCTTATAAAAATACAAATGGTAGCAAAAAAAATCTGCTACAATCATTAAGAGAAAAAATAAGTGAAGAATATAATATTGAAGAAGTAAAAGATGCTGAACCACTAACCATTTCAAGACTTGAAGAAGTGTGGAATGATTATGCAGCAAAGCTGGAAAATGAAACGAATAAACATTCCACTATTCAAACACTTAAATCTGCCAAACTAAATGTTGAAGCGGATAATTTTTTTACCATAACCGTTCATGCATTAACACAACAGAAATTTATTGAGCAGGAAAAAACGATGTTGTGCGATTTTATTCAACAGGCGTTTAATAACCGCAGCATCAGTTTTAAAATTTTGGTTGAAGCAGGAGAGCAGGAAGAAATTCCAATTCATCTTACATTAAACAGCCGTCAAAAATTTGAACGCATAGCAGAGAAATATCCGTTGGTGCGAGAACTAAAAAATAGGTTGAATTTGGATATAGATTATTAACGTGAAGCGTGAATCGTCAAACGTGAAAACTTCACACTCTCACATCTCACTTTTCACTTTTGTTTTTCTTAATTATTGTTTGATAATATTTACACACAGGTTTCAATCCGCATTCATCACACTTGGGGTTTCTTGCTACGCAAACATATCGCCCGTGCAAAATCAACCAGTGATGTGCTTTATGAATAAGTTCTTTCGGAATAAATTCTGTCAACTGTTTTTCCGCCGCTAAAACAGTTTTTGCGTTTACCGTTAAACCAATTCTTGCAGACACACGAAATACATGCGTGTCGACAGCCATGTTTGGTTGCGCATCAATTACAGAAGTAATAACGTTTGCTGTTTTTCTTCCAACCCCGGGAAGCTTCATTAATTCTTCAACTGTCATTGGAATTTTTCCATCAAAATCATTCATCACCATTTGCGCCATTCCAATTAAATGTTTGGTTTTATTGTTTGGATAAGAAATGCTTTTAATGAAAGGAAACAACTCATCAAACTCAGCTTCTGCTAATTTATCTACAGTAGGATATTTTTCAAAAATTGCCGGCGTTGTCATGTTCACACGCTTATCAGTGCATTGCGCAGAAAGAATTACGGCAACTAATAATTCATAAGGATTATCATAAACAAGTTCGGTTTCGGCAAGCGGAATATGCTCCTCAAAATATTGTATGCAGAATTGAAATCTTTCCTTTCTCGTCATAAAAAAATTCTGTTCAGGCGAACTAAATTAGTCTCTGAACAGAATTTTTTTAAATTTTATTATTACACAGTTACCGGCTTGCGCATGGCATAGCGCATAATGTTTTGAACGGTTTGTTTGCGCGGTGAGCTGAGTTGGATGGAATTTAACCGGGCGAAAGCTTCTTTTAAAATGGTAAACTTTTCACGAAGCGACCAGTTTACCAAGAGTTCTTCTGCAATCAAATTCATTTTCTCCATTTCTAACTCCCCTGCGTTGTATAATAATAAATCTTCCGGAGTAAAATTTGGCATAGCTAAATTTTTTAATGAACAAATTTGTACTCACAGAATATTGGAAATAAAACCCGTGTAGGTTACTTATCAAACGACCGTAAAAAACATATTATTGTTTGCCGTTTAAATTTTTTTGATTCTCCTGTTCATTATCAACTACAAACACGTCTTCGTTATCTCTTTTCAGCAAATATTTTTCACGTGCATATTTTTCAAGCGCGGCAGAGTTATTCTGTAAATCGGAAAGATTTTTCTTTGTTTGGTCAATTTGCTGCTGATAGAACTTTTTGCTGGCAAGCAACTCGTTCAACTGCTTTTTTCTCTCGAGCTGGTTAAAAATATTATTATGGTCGATGAACAACATTAAAATTGCAAACACAGTTAATGCAATAATGTATTTGTTGCGAAATAGATGAATGATATTTTTTAGCTGCTCCATAAATTCTATCGTAAAGCTAACTAACCTGTAAACGATTTAATACTAACGTGTGAATATGTGTATAATTATTTGCTGAAGCGGATTTTTCCTTTTGGATAGATGCCGCTCTTGCCTAATTCTTCTTCTATACGCAATAGCTGGTTGTATTTCGCCATGCGGTCTGTACGTGATGCGGAGCCGGTTTTAATCTGTCCGCAGTTCAATGCAACAGCTAAATCTGCGATGGTGGTGTCTTCTGTTTCGCCACTGCGATGACTTATAATAGTTGTATAGCCATTTGTTTGCGCCAATTGAACAGCATTGATAGTTTCAGTTACTGTTCCGATCTGGTTTACTTTAATCAAAATGCTATTAGCAACGCCATTATCAATTCCGCGTTTCAGAATTTTTGTATTTGTTACAAATAAATCATCACCCACCAATTGCACTTTATGCCCGATAGCATCCGTTAATTTTTTCCAGCCATCCCAATCTTCTTCAGCCATTCCATCTTCAATAGATATGATTGGATATTTATTCACCCAGTCTGTCCAATACGCCACCATTTCATCGCTGCTGATTATTTTACCGGAACTTTTATAGAATTTATACTGGTCATTAAAATACATTTCACTACTTGCGGCATCTAGTGCAATCGCAATTTGTTCGCCTACTTTATAACCTGAAGCTTCAATTGCCTGTAACACCGTTTCAATAGCTTCTTCATTGCTTTGAATATCCGGCGCAAAACCACCTTCATCGCCCACATTCGTGCTGTAGCCTTTTTTCTTAAGTACACCTTTTAGTTTATGAAAAACTTCAACGCCCCAGCGCAATGCTTCACTAAAACTATTTGCACCAACAGGCACAATCATGTATTCCTGGTAATCAATTTTATTATCGGCGTGCACGCCGCCATTCAAAATATTCATCAATGGCATCGGAAGCACCGTTGCATTTACGCCGCCGAGATAACGGTACAATGGCAAATCACTTTCCATTGCTGCTGCTTTTGCCGCAGCCATAGAAACTGCAAGAATTGCGTTTGCACCAAGCTTGCCTTTATTATCTGTTCCATCAATTTCAATGAGCTTTGCATCAATACCTGTTTGGTCGTCAACAGCCCAGCCGGTAAGCTGTTCAGCAATTATATTATTTACGTTTGATACTGCTTTTAAAACACCTTTGCCAACATACACTTTATCATCTGCATCGCGCAATTCAACGGCTTCATGAATGCCTGTTGATGCACCACTGGGCACAGCGGCGCGACCTAAAAAGCCTGCTTCAGTAATTACATCTGCTTCAACAGTGGGATTGCCGCGACTGTCAAGAATTTGCCGCGCATGGATGCTTGCTATTTCGCTCATAATTTTTTAATTGAAATGCAAATAAACAATCTTATACGGAAGGAGAAAAATTGAATCTCAAAACAAATTAAACAGGAACTGAAAATTATTTCTCTGCCGAAATTACTAAAGCACTGTAATCTAAAATAAGCTTTCCATCAGTGAGCTTTTTGTTGCATTCTGCAATCAACTCATCCCTTATTTTTTTACGCGTTGCATCATCAATTTTGCTTATTGAGCTTACCGTTGATTCAGACATTTCGGTTCTGTTTAACCAATAATTTTCCGGTGTTCCAAAATCTATTTTCCCGGAAACAGTTTCTTCTTTTATGTTTTTGAAACCGGCGTTTTCAAATAATTTTTTCATTAAACCCGGTTTAGCACAACGAAACATTCCCGGTGCGTCTTCAGCTGTTTTTGGAAGTTCAATATGTTTTGATAAAACCTTTGTCATTAAAGTGTGCCAATCATTATTTTCAGGCGAAGCCCAAACACTTATTGCAACTTTACCAGCGTGTTTACAAACGCGAAACATTTCATTTGCTGCCAACTGCATATCAGGAAAAAACATAAACCCCATTCTGCAACTTATCTTGTTAAAAAAATTGTTTTTAAAAGGAAGATCAGAAACGTCAGCAACTTTAAACTCAATATTATTTATGTTATGTTCATCCGCATAGTTGCGCGCAATGGATAGCATGTCTTCAGACAAATCAGTTGCATATACTTCGCCATTTCTTGCGATAGCGGCAATAGAAAATGCAGGCTCGCCTGTGCCCGAAGCAATATCTAAAACAACATCATTAGTTTTTATATCAAGTGCTTTAATAATTTTATCACCCATCGGCTTTAGCAAGTTCATGGTAAGTTCATGCCATTTCTTCCAGCTGTCAGAAACTTTATTCCATCTTTCTTTTTGTTCATTGCTTATCGCCTGCAACTGATCATTCATAAAAAATATTATTGGTGAAGAGAACTAAAGATAATAAGAAGTGATTGTACGAAATTAACTTTGAGCTTTTGTAAAGAATTGATGTATTATGAATGATGAAAAAAATATTTTGGGATTGCACTTACCAACAGATCCGCGGTGGGTAAATCTTGCGCAGATGAGTTTGGAAGATATTTTAACCGACCATGCTTATTGCGAACAAAAAGCAGCAACAAGTTGCATTTCGCTTATTCAACGTTATCCTGATAAAAAAGAATTGGTGAATGAATTATCACCAATTGTTACAGAAGAATGGGGGCATTTTCGTTTGGTGTTTCAGGAATTGCAAAAAAGAAATTTGCAATTAGGCAAACAGCGCAAAGATGAATATGTAAATAAATTATTGCAGTTCGAAAAAAAAGGCGGAAGTGAAGAAGACCGTTTACTCGATAAACTTTTAATCTGTGCGTTGATTGAAGCAAGAAGTTGCGAACGGTTTAAAAGATTAAGTGAAGGTTTGAACGATGATTACTTAAAAAATTTTTATCGCAGATTCATGGAAAGTGAAGCCGGTCATTATGCAACTTTTATTGAGTTGGCTGAAAATTATATTGATAAAACTAAAGTGCGTAAACGCTGGAACGAATGGCTTGCATACGAAGCAGACATTATTCAACAACTAAAGCCGAGAGGAGACAGGATGCACTAAAAAGTGAAGAACTATTTTTCAATTGTTGCCAAACCAAAACTTCTGTATTTCATCCAATGATACACCGCAATAAATGCAGGCAGGAAAATAATAGTTGATATTAAACTGTTTCTATAAAACGGTAAACCGAAAGTATACGATTGCATCAATCCGCTGATATCTGTATTATAACCCATTGCTGCTCCTCCTGTTTTCCAAACAATAAAATTTGAGAGCAAAAAGAACAGCGTTGGTCCAACAATCGCACCAGCAAAAATGCCAGCCGTTTTATAATTACGAAATGCAATTCCAATCAATACAACAAGCATTAACAAAGCATAATTTATTATCTGTCCGCTATAAAAACCGGAATAAGGAAAAAGATTTAAAACGTGCAATCCCTGTAAAATCACATCACTCAAAAACAAAGCAAGCAACGGCAGTAAGAAAGCGTTTGTTTTATTTTTTGTAGTGATTCCTGCAAACAATGCAACGGCAAATACGCTGCTAAAACCGCTCAAATCAATTTGCGGCGCGCAAATAACTTTTACAATAACTGTTACTGCAATTAATATAAAATAGAAAAGAATTGTTTGCTTCGATAATTTCATACGAATAAGATTGAACGGCAAAAATAGATATTCTGCACTAAGGCACAAAAGCCTTGTACGCAAGCACGTAATCCTGTGTGGATATTTTATAATGTTCATTTGGCAAAATCGCAATGGCTTCTCCTTTTTTTGCTTCAAGAGAATTGCTTCCGGCAATATTTAATTCACCATTGATCACCACAAAAATTTCCAATGATTGAGATTGCGACTGATAAACTTCGTCTGCCTTTAATTCAATTTTACTGATACCAAAATCTTTTACAGGACAAGGATAATTCTTTTCACCATTTTCTGTGTGCGTTCCCTTTAAAACATTTGGTTCAATGCCTTCAAAATTTATGTGCTTAATTAATTCCGGCACGTCGATATGTTTTGATGTTAAACCGCCGCGCAAAACGTTATCACTGTTAGCCATCAGTTCAACATTTTGTCCTTCTAAATAGGCATGCGGCAAACCTGCGCCCTGGAAAACGGCTTCACCAGGTTCTGCTTTTACAATGTTGAAAAAATAAATAGAGAAAATGCCGCGGTCAAAATTTTCATGCGGCTTATTGTGCTCATACAATTTTGCAACCCACCAACCCGGGTCTTGTTGTGTTAACTGGTTGTCTTGTTTGTTTTGCAATTCACGTTCAACCAACGGACCTAATAATTTATCAACATCATGCTGCGGCATTGTCATCACATATTCATACAAGCCCTTATAATCTTTCTCAGAAAATATTTCATCAAAGCCATCAAATTCCTGAACAGTTTGCAGCACATCATGCAGCTTGTCTTCTTTTAAAAAACCATGCAACAACCAAAATTCACTTAACGCCACCATCACTTCAGGTTTATGATTCCTGTCTTTATAATTTCTTTTTGCATCTTTTATATCAATGCCTTTTTTTTCTTCTTCATCAAAACCTTTTTCTGCTTCTTTCTTTGTTGGATGCACCTGAATGCTCAGCATATCTTTTACATCGAGTATTTTAAAAAGATAAGGCAGCTCACCAAATTCATTTTGCGTTTTATCACCAATAAATTTTCCGGGTTCTTTTTTGATTAATTCATTTAAAGGCTTTTCATTATTATCAATAATTAAAGTTGATGGCGCAGATGAATGCGCACCCATCCAATATTCTGCAAACGGCTCATGATTTTTATTTTCAACGCCCAGCCAATGCGGAATAAATTCGGTGCCGCCCCATGCATAATGCTGCACTTTGCCTTTCAGTTTAAAAATTTTATCTTGTATCATCTTTCAACTCCTAAAAAATTTATTTTGAACTGGAACAAAACTACTGGTAATAACGGAGAACAACTCGCCACTGATTACTTAACTGCCAAAGGTTATACCATAATTGAACGCAACTGGCGCTTTCGTCATGCTGAGGTTGATATCATCGCTGCGAAAAATAATCGCTTACATTTTTTTGAAATAAAAACGCGTACTTCTGATAAATATGGCA
>DASZUY010000256.1:0-19969 GCA_035547495.1 Parafilimonas sp.
CGCATGGCGGTGAAATAAAAGTGGAAACAGGAGAGGGTAAAGGAAGTAAGTTCATTATTCAGTTACCCTTAACTAAAGAAACTACCTGATTCTTCAAAAATGATTTTCAAACCAAAATTTATAACAATGAAAGTATTAGTAGTAGACGATGAAAGAGATGTTCAGATTTTATTTGAACAAAGATTTAGAAAAGAGATAAGAGAGCAGTCTGTGCAATTTGTATTTGCCTGCTCAGGTGAGGATGCCTTGAATTATCTCAATCAACACGATTCTGAAGCGGTGTTGATTCTCTCCGATATTAATATGCCGGGCATTAGCGGACTTGAACTGCTTCACTTAATAAAAAATAAATATCATTCACCGCCGCCGGTTGTAATGATGATCACCGCTTACGGCGACGAAGAAAATTACAAACACTGTATGGAATTGGGAGCAGATGATTTTCTTACCAAGCCCGTAGATTTCCTGGCATTAAAAGAGAAGTTGAAAAATTTATCCGCTTAAACCAGAAACCAAATTTCAAACATGGAAGTTCATCATCATCCCCGCGTAGAAAAGAAAAATTTTAAAGAATATTTCTTTGAATTCATCATGATATTTCTTGCTGTATCAATGGGTTTTGTTGCGGAAAACATCAGGGAAGATATAACAAGGTCTGAAATAGAGAAAAGTAATATTGAAAGTTTCATAAGAAACCTGCAACACGACAGTCTCTCTTTGCTAGAGGTTATTCAAACCAATAAAGGCATCGTTACATTAATTGATAGTCTTACGACTTTACCTGAACCATCGTTAGCTGATACAACATTCAAGAAGAAGTTTCTTAGTTGTGCTTCAAGATTAATCTACACCGATTTTTTCTTTCCTGATGAATCTGCATATGAACAAATGAAATCGTCAGGAACATTAAGAATGAAACATGCTAACATTACCGATAGTATTTTAAAATATCACGCACAAAACGAATGGATCCGGTATCAGCAGGATGAAGTGCATGCACTATTTATAAAAAGCAATGACGCTGTTGTTCATGCTTTTGATTTCAGACCTGTTTTACGAGGTGGAGAAGCAACGTTTAATAACGAGCAGGCTATTGATGACTATGTAAATTACAAGTTTGCAGAAAGTGTTTCGATCAATATTTACTTGAGTAAGTTGTATACGCAGCTTTCAAATGTTCGATCACTCATACCATTTTTAAAGAAAGAATATAATATCAGATAAAATGAGTGAACATACTAATTCTTCATTCAAATAACTGCTAAAGTTTCAAACATGGAAGTACATCATCATCCGAAAGTTGAAAAGAAAAATTTCAAAGAATATTTCTTTGAATTCATCATGATTTTTGTCGCCGTATCAATGGGCTTTTTGGCAGAGAGCCTGCATGAGCATTACAATAATAAAGAGACTGTTCAACGTAACATGGAAAGCCTTGTTAAAAATCTGCAGTCTGATAGTTCAGGTCTTGTCTGGAACATCGCAGCCAATCAAGAAATTGTAAGCTGGATCGATTCACTGGTAATGCTTCCCGGTTCATATAAAGACACTGTTTATCAAAATCAATTTTTCTACTATGTAAAAAAATTGACTTACTCCGATTTTTTTATTCCGGATGAATCTGCTTTTGAGCAAATGAAGTCAACGGGTGCATTAAAGCTGATAAAGCAAAACGTTGCTGACAGCATGTTGAAATATATACAGCAAAACAAACTTATATCAGAGCCCAAAAGTGCAATTGAAAAATGGTTTAATGTGGCAACAGAAAATCTTATGCACCTGAGCGATATTAGAGATGCTTTCAAAGGAAAGCAGTTGAAACTGTCTGGAAGCTATGAACAAATGCAGGAATATATTAATTGTAAAATCGCAGAAATGTTTGCAATTAATCTTTATATCCAACATATGCAGGAGCAGCTTACTAATGTGCAATCATTAATACCATTTTTAAAGAAAGAATATAACATTCAATAATCGACAAAAAATTAAATGTAGATTGAAAGGAAAAGAACTTATGATGCCGCTTCTTAATTACTAAAAAAGCTTTATGAGAAACTTTATTGCTTGCATTTCACTGCTGTTCCTTTGTCATTTTGTTTTTGCACAAAATGAAATTGACAGCCTCAAAAAACAACTTCAAATTGCAAAAACTGATACAGACCGTATTGACTTGTTATTAAATCTAAGCGGCACTTATGGTTCCAAAGGCAATATAGATTCTCAATTATCATTAGCGAACGAAGCTTTACAATTGGCGCAGGCAACCGGCAATAAAGAACGTGAGATAGACGCTAAAGGCGCTCTTGCAAATTATTGGTGGAACAGAGGTGATTATGCAACATCAATAAAACTAAACTTGCAGGTTTTAGAATTTTTAAAGTCTCAAAAAGATACCGCGGCAGAGTTTGGTCCTTATGCTTTTTTAATGAACGCCTATCGCGATCAGGGTGATTATAGAGAAGCCTTGTCTTATTGTTTTTTAGCGATGCAACTCATTCAAAAAGATCCGCAATGTTCTCTTTGCGGAGTGGTAAATGCCGCGACAGGTTCCGTTTATTATGGAATGAACGATTTTGATTCCGCTCTTGTCTATCTGAATAAAGCATTAAACTATCCTCATACTGTTGCAATGGGTTGGATATACTTAATGTATGGGCGTGTGCAGGCAAAATTGAAAAACAATACTACCGCTTTTGAATACTACAAAAAAAGCATTGATACCTTATCATCACAATTTAATGAAAAGGATTTAGCGGGAGCTTATAATAGTATTGGAGAGTTATATAATGAAACGGGGCACGCTGATTCAGCAATATACTATGGCAAGCAAGGATTAAATATTGCGAAGCAAAACAGGTTCAATAAAGAATTATGGCAATCTTATCTTTTACTGGCAAGTGCTTACGAAAAGATCAACACTGATACCGCAGTAAGTTATTACAAACTGGCAATGGCCGCCAACGATACTTTAAATAACCAGGAAAAGCAAAGAGAAATATCGAGTTTCAAATTCAATGAACAACTACATCAACAGGAATTAGCAGCGCAACAACAACAAAACCAAAATAGACTTCGCATATATCTGTTGCTTGGGGTTGCATTTATTATTTTATTGATTGCATTTTTTCTTTATCGCAATAATCGTCAAAAACAAAAAGCCTACACGCTTCTTCAAAAACAAAAAGATGAAATTGATAAACAAAAAAGAGAAGCAGAAATAGAAGCCGCGCTGGAACGTGTTCGTACAAAAACGATGGCAATGCAAAAACAGGATGATCTTCTTGATGTAACCGATCTTTTTGCCGAACAACTTATACATCTTGGTTTTGATGTTGACGTTGTAAACTTTAGTGATGGCTTGCAGTATGCAGATTGGGATCTTTGGATGACCTCTCCGTCGTCGCAAACAGAAAGAGCTACCATGAAAACTTTCTTCCCCTACATCGATCACCCTTATTTTCAAAAAACGCGAGAAGGTTTAGACAGGTATTTTAAAGGAGGAAGTGATTTGAATGTTGCTGTTTTTACAAAAGAGCAAAAAGATTCTTTTCTTGATTATATGTTCGAGAATACAAATCTCAAAAGCTTTACTGATGAATCGAAAAAGTATTTATACAGCAAGCAAGGCTTCACTTTTTCGGCTATATTTCTTAAGGAGACCTGGGTAAGCATCTGCAAATATGATACAACGCCATTTACCGATGAACAGCATAACATTCTTCGAAGATTTGCAAATGCATTTGGTCAGGCTTACACGCGGTTTCTTGATTTACAAAAAGCAGAAGCGCAGGCAAGAGAAGCGCAAATAGAAGCGGCGCTGGAAAAAGTGCGAAGCAGTTCCCTGGCTATGCATCGGTCCAAAGATTTGGCGGAGGTAATGTCGATTGTATTTCAGCAATTAAATGCATTAGGATTTTCAAGTGTCATTCGATGCTGGGTATCGTTATTTGACAAAAATTCAACAACCGGAGATTTATGGATAACCAATCAGTTTAGCGGTGAAGGATATCCCGTAAAAATTCAACTTCCGCTCGATGGTGATCCGTTTATTAAATACGTTGTAGAGCAACATTTTTCAGGAGCAAAGTTCATTGAACATTTTTTTACAACAGAAGAGGGAGTTGCGTATAACCAGGCGCTCAGAAAATTAACAGGCGATGCTAATCTCGCACCGGATGATACGTTGACAGATTTCCCGCCATATACCCAACTAATGGCTACCAATAAATATGGGCATTTAGGTTTTGGTGTGATTGCAGAAGTTACTGATGAAATGAAAAATGTTTTATCTCGGTTCAGTAAAGTTTTTGAGCAAGCCTACACCCGTTTTCTCGATCTTCAAAAAGCAGAAGCACAGGCAAGGGAAGCGCAAATAGAAGCAGCATTGGAAAGGGTGCGAAGCCGTTCTTTGGCAGTGCATAAAAGCGATGAATTTAAAGAAGTAATAAAAGTTGTGTTTGATAAATTGCAGGAATTAAATCTGCGTGCCGATGCGATCAGCATTAACACATTTACAAATAATTCTGATGACAACGAAGTTTATTTCTGTGGAAAGAGCGAATCTGATCAAATCCTGTTTCAATATCATCTTCCTCATTTTGATAGTCTTATTTCAAACGAAAGAGTAACGGCAAAAAAAAGCGGGTTAGATTTTTTTTCAAAAACATACAACAAGGAGGAAAAAGATATTTTCTATAAGACATGTTTCGAGTTGACAGATTTAAAATCTATTCCTGAAGAGATTAAGCAAGCAGTACTTATAAGCAACAGTTATACCATCTCACTTGCAATTGAAAAACATTCAATGATTGGAGTTAACGACTTCGCGGGAAATATTTTATCAGAAAAGGAAATTGATGTTGTAAAACGATTTGCCAGGGTTTTTGAGCAAGCCTATATACGTTTCCTCGATCTTCAAAAAGCAGAAGCACAGGCAAGAGAAGCGCAGATAGAAGCGGCATTGGAAAAAGTTCGTTCCCGTTCTTTGGCAATGTATAAAAGTGACGAGATAAAGAATGTAATTCAACTGGTCTTTGAACAACTGATTCAATTAAATATTCCTATCCACCAGGTGGGTTTTGTGCTGGATTATAAAGAAAGTGATGACTTGCATTATTGGTCATCAGACTTGATTCAGCCGTTTCCAAAATTTATTCACTTTAAATCTTTCGATCATCCACTATTCAAAAAATATAAGGAGATAAAAGAAAAAGGACTTGATTTTAGTACGATAACATTATCGTTTGAAGATAAAAATAGCCTCATTAAAGAGAGCTATAAATATATCCATGATGTACCTGAAGACATCAAGCAAACGATATATAACTATCCGGGCTTTGCTCAATCGGGCTTCTACTTAAATAGCATTGCCTTCTACGCGCTGAATTTTGAAGCAATTCCTTTTTCTGAAGCAGATAATGCTGTTCTCAAGCGGTTCGCTAATGTTTTCGAACAATCATATATCCGCTTTCTCGATCTGCAAAAAGCAGAAGCTGCAACTAAAGAAGCAATAAAGCAAGCAGCGCTTGACCGTATTCGTGGTGACATTGCATCCATGCGCACTGTTGCTGATCTTGATAAGATCACGCCGATAATCTGGAATGAACTGGTAACACTTGGTGTGCCATTTATTCGCTGCGGAATATTTATTATGAATGAGGAACAAGGGCTGATTCACACATACCTTTCAACACCAGATGGAAAAGCAATCGCAGCATTTAATATTCCATATAACACACCCGGAAATATTAAACATGTTATCAGTCATTGGCATGAAAACAAAAACTATATAGATCATTGGGATGAATCGGCATTTACAGAGTTCGCTGCAACATTGGTAGACCAAGGTGCACTTGCATCGCCGGAACAATATTTAAGAACGATACCGCAAGGAGGATTTTATTTGCATTTCCTTCCTTTTTTACAAGGCATGTTGTATGTTGGCAACACAACAGCATTGAATGAAGAAGACATGAATTTGCTTCAATCAATCGCCGAAACATTTGCTACTGCTTACGCACGTTATGAAGACTTTAATAAACTTGAACTTGCGAAACAACAGGTTGAAAAAACATACAGCGAATTAAAGTCTACACAAGCACAACTTATTCAATCAGAAAAAATGGCAAGTCTTGGAGAACTTACTGCAGGCATTGCGCATGAGATACAAAACCCGTTAAACTTCGTAAACAATTTTAGTGAGGTGAATAAAGAACTGATAGACGAACTAAAAATTAAAAATGAACAATTAAAAATTGAAAACGATGAAATAAAAGAATTGATAAATGATATACAAGAAAACGAAGAAAAAATAAATCATCACGGTAAGCGAGCAGATGCAATTGTAAAGAGCATGTTGCAACATTCAAAACAAACAAAAGGTGTAAAAGAACCAACAGATATCAATGCTTTGTGTGATGAATATTTACGATTAAGTTATCACGGTTTGCGTGCAAAAGACAAAAACTTCAACGCAGAAATAAAAACAGCGTTTGATGAAACGATTGGTAAAATAAATATCGTTACGCAAGATATTGGAAGACTGTTGTTGAACCTTTTTAATAATGCTTTTTATGCGGTAAATGAAAAAACAAAGCTGCAAGCTGCAAGCTATAAGCCGCAAGTATTTGTGCAAACAAAAAAGATAAACAACACTGTTGAGATAAAAGTTAAAGACAACGGTAACGGCATTCCACCATCAATAAAAGAAAAAATATTTCAGCCATTCTTTACAACAAAACCAACCGGACAAGGAACAGGATTAGGTTTAAGTTTGAGTTATGATATTATCAAAGCACATGGAGGAGAAATAAAAGTAGACACAAAGGAAAGCGAAGGCAGTATATTTATCATTCAATTACCTGCTTAATATCCGACAACGATAAAATCGCGCAATAATGCAGTGCTGAAACGAATGCTGTTATATAATTGATGGTATACCGGCTGAGGTGTAATAATTCCTTTGAATAAATCCGAACGCATGTTGTCAAAACAGCGTATCAGTCCATCACCTGCTGATATGCCATCAGGAAAGAATGGCACTGCGAGAAGCTTTTAATTAAGTGATCTGAAAAATAAGAAATAAGGATTGGTACAATATGAAGGCAATAAGCATTGATATATACGGTTTATATTTTCGCTTTTTTCTTTTGTCTGAAATAACCAGCCATGCAATTATAAAATCAGTAAGCACAAAGGAAGCAATACCCGATAAAAGATTTGCATTTGTTATTTCATAACAAAGTCTTGCAAAGGCAGGCGTTATCATTACCAGTCCTGTTCCTATCATATAACGCATGTGGTAAGCAATATTTTTTTTATGGATAATGGAAAAAATATAAAACCATACAAATAATATGAGTTGCGCAATGCCGATAAAAATTGCTTTCAGGTTTTCAGGTAATGACATTCTTTGCTGTACATCTTCCATGAATTGTTTATGAATCATGCCAATCATTGAAAGCACAATAAGCGGAACAAGAAAATAAGAGGCTTTGCCTACAATGCGATGCGCTTTGTATTTTCTTTTACGAATGAGAAAGGGTTGTACTATAAGCAAAACAATCCAGGAAAGCAAAAGCATTAAATGAATGTGAACAAGCTTTGTAGTGCTTGCATCGAAAGCAGGAAATAAGGCAAAATAAGTTTTATAAAAACCAAGTATGGTAATAACAAATAACAGAGATGCAAATAAGGCAAGATTTCTGTAAGCCTTTTCCATAGCGGTTATTGCCTTTTGAAATTCAAATTTTTTGAAACGCTTATTATGAAACTGAACTATTGGCTCGTGTTGGTTTCACCCGAAAATTAAATAAATTTTGTCAACCAGTACAAATGATTCATGAAATACTAATACTGAAAATAATACCAATATTGAATAGCCTTTTGTTGTCTCGAACAAAATATCATCCCGCAAATGCGGGACAGCCGCACACAATGAGACCGCAAGCAGATCACAATGAGACCACAAGCAGACTAACATCAGGCCACAAAAAACTACTTCACGCTAAACGCGTAAATCGTTGCTGTTTTATACACCTGTCCCGGTTTTAATTCTGTTGTTGGAAAATTTGGTTGATTAGGTGAATCGGGAAAGTGCTGCGTTTCCATACAAAATGCAGTTCTGTAATTATCTTTTTTTCCGCCTTTAATTGTATGACTTCCATCCATAAAATTGCCAATATAAAATTGTAAGCCGGGTTGATCCGTATAAACGTCCATCACAATTCCGGATGCATCGCCTACCACTTCAGCGGCTTTCGTAATGCCTGAATCGCTTTTATTTAAAACAAAATTGTGATCGTAACCATGACCAAATTTTAATTGCTGGTTGATTGTATCATTTACGCTTGCACCAATGGTGGTTGATGTTGTAAAATCAAACGGCGTTCCTTTCACCGGTTCAATTTTTCCTGTTGGAATTAATGTTGAATCAACCGGCGTGTACGTAGAAGCATTTATCATCACGCTGTGATTTAAAATTGTTCCGCTGCCTTGCCCGTTCAAATTAAAGTATGTGTGATTGGTTAAATTTAAAACGGTTAGTTTATCGGTTGTTGCTTCATAATTTATTTTAAGCTGATGATTGTTTAAAACGGTATAAGTAACTTTTGCCGTTAAATTTCCCGGGTAACCTTCTTCTCCATCTTTTGATAGATAGGTTAATGCAAGCGTTGAATCATTCAATTGTTGTGCATCCCACACTTCTCGCGAAAAACCTTTATTACCGCCGTGCAAACTATTCGGTCCGTTGTTCGTTGCCAAAGTGTATTCCTTTCCATTCAATTTAAATTTACCTTTTGCAATACGGTTTCCATAGCGGCCCACGATCGCACCAAAATAAGTATCGCTGCCTGTGCTATAAGGTTGTACTGCATCATAACCAACAGCAACATCTGTAGGCTTACCATTTTTATCAGGCACAATTATACTTACTATTCTTGCACCATAATTTGTAACAGCAACCTGCATGTCCCCGTTTTTTAAAACATACAAATTCGTTTGCTTGCCATCAATGGTTGTTTGAAAATTTTTCGCTGAAGGAATTTGTGTTGAATCTGAATTCACGTTGTTTGTAGTATCTGAATTATTGTTGGAGGTTGATGCGTTGTTGCAGGCTAACATCGCAACGCAAAAAAATATCATTATACAGTGAATGATTTTTCCGCTCATAATTATGATTTGCTTTAATGATTATTAAAACTCAAAGATGTAAATAAAATAGAGCAATCACAAACTATTCCAAAACTTTGTTAACGATTGAAATGATGATTGAAGATTCGATTTTAAAAATAAGGGAATCATTTCCACTTTCATTTTTAACCATCATCATTACTCAGTGCGAAGACTTTTTACCGGGTTTGCCATTGCTGCTTTAATTGCCTGGAAACTCACTGTTATCAATGCGAGCAAAACTGCAATACAGCCTGCCAATAAAAACATCCACCATTCTATTTGTATTCTATACGAAAATTTTTGCAGCCACTTATTTAATGCCCACCATGCTATGGGTGTTGAGATGATGATCGCAATTATTATCAGTACTACATATTCTTTAGATAATAGTTGAACAATGCCTGGCACTGAAGCGCCTAAAACTTTTCGTATACCTATCTCTTTAATACGTTGAAATGCTGTAAGCACTGCAAGACCGAACAAACCTAAACAACTAATAAAAATAGAAATGAACGTTGCCAGATTAACAAGCTTTGCCAGGTGTTGTTCCTGTTCATATAACTGTGCAATCACTTCATCATAAAACTTATAAGAAAAGCTTTCGGGCGGATAAAACTGGTACCAATTTTTTTGAATTGCTTTTAATGTTTGCTGCCATTGTGAAGCATCACTGCTTAGTTTAATATTGAAGGTGCTGAGATTATCCTTGTCGCTTTCAAATGCCAACGGGTCTATCGTTTTATAAAAGTCCTGCGCGTGAAAATCATTTACTACACCAACAATTGGAAACTTTTCATCTTGCTGCCCGATTAATTTACCAATAGCATCTTCCGGAGATGCAAAACCAAATGCATGAACGGCTGTTTCATTAATCACAAATTCATTGGTGGTATCAGAAGCATTAAGATTTCTGCCTGCGAGTAATTTAAATCCATATAAATTAAGATAAGCAGTATCAACAGACTTTCTGTACACCTGTCTTTTAACCGGTTCTTTTCCATCTGCATCATACTCGTACTGGCTGGAAGAATAACCGCCGGACATTGGTTCTGTGCCTAAAGAAATATTCTTTACGCCCGGTATTTTTTTCAATTCATTGAATAGCGTGAACTGTTTATTCTCATATTTTTTATCACTAAGATATTTCCAGGGTACACTTACTAACACCACTGCATCTTTATTAAATCCCATATTGGTTGTAAGCACATAATGTAATTGCCTCCCTATAACCAATGCACTACTTATAAATACCAATGCAATTACAAACTGAAAAACAATAAGTGTTTTTTGTAAACTAAATCCTTTGCTTTTTTGTTTGAATGAAACGTTCTTAAAAATGTTTACAGCTTTCACTTTTGTTATCAGCCAGGCAGGATAAAGACCGGCTAAAATTGTAACAATAACAGCCAATGCAATTATGAAAATGATAAGTTGAACTATATTGGTAAAAGGTGTTATGCCCGGCGGAATGATATCTTTTAATAACCAGAACCCCAATTGGCTTAAAGCACAAGAAAGTAAACCTGCTAAAAAAGTGGTGATGATCGTCTCAGATAAAAACTGGCTAATAAGTTGCGTTTTGCTACTGCCCAAAGTTTTGCGTACACCAATTTCTTTTGCCCGCTGAGGAATGCTTGCAATGCTCATATTAATATAATTGATGCAGGCAAGTATCAGCAGAAATAAAGCAATGCCCATTAATCCATATAATACAGGTTTGCTTGCTTTACGCACATTGTATTCGTCGATATAAGTGGAAAAATGCGATTCGCGCAATGGTAATAATTCATACCATTCTTTATACTTTACATTATCAAGATGTTGTTTATCGAATTCATTTCTTTTTTCTGCGGCCAGCTTGTCGATTTGCGCAAGAAGTTTTTTATTGTCCACGCCTTTTTTTAACTGCAGGTATAAATAATCTGAACCATTCGTATTTGTCCATTCAGGTAGGTCGTATGCTTTGGTTGGCAGTGAACAAAATTCCTGTGCGGTAAATTCGGTAGGCTTTTTAAAATCAGCAACAATACCCGTTATTGTTCTTTGTGCCGTATCTCTGTAACTATAATAAGTAATTGTTTTGTTGAGAATATCCTGTAGTTTTTTTCCCGGAAAATATTGCTTCGCCCTGCTCTCCGTAAGCACTACACTTTCGGGTGCATTTAATGCGGTTGATTTATTTCCTGCGAGCCAATGGTAAGGCAACATATTAAAATAAGTGGAATCAGTTAGCACAACATTGGCCTGTTCATCAAACGTCAATGGCTTGCCGGATGCATTATTTATTTCAACGCTTTTTAAATATTCTCCAAACACGGGCACCGCATAATCCACTCCCGGAATCTCTTGTCTTATGCCTTGATACAATGGCTTAGATACGCCGCCGTTATACGATTGATCTTCATCAAAAACAAATCCTGTTACAAGCCTGTATATATATTCTTTATTAGGAAGATTTCGGTCGTAGCTAAATTCATAATCAACAATGCGATAAATAACCCAACATGCACTGATGCTGATTGCTAATCCAAAAATATTGAGTGCGGTAAATAAACGATGCCGCCACAAATACCTCAATGAAGGAATTAAATATTTTGTGATCATAGAAATTGTTGATGTTTAATTATGCATGCTGATTTTTTTATCCGGTTCAAATGCTGCATGGAAAAAGCAAAGGATTTAATTTGTGTTATCATTCTGATCGCAAACTTTTCACGGGGCTCATTAATGCAACTTTTATTGAATGATAACCGACAGTGCATAATGCGATCAACACAGTAACAACTGCCGTAATTAAAAAAACATAAACCTGTACCGGAATTCTAAAAGCAAAACTTTCTAACCAATGGTTTCCTGCAATCCACGCTAACGGCACTGCGATGAATATTGAAATGCATACCAGCAGTAAAAAATTTTTTGCAGTAAGCAATGTAATGTTTGCAAGACTTGCACCCAATATTCTTCTTATACCAATTTCTTTTGTGCGTTGTATGGTTGTGAATGCGGCAAGACCAAACAAACCAAGACATGCAAGTACAATAGCAAGCGTTGCGGCAATAGAAAACAATAATGATGTTCGTTGTTCGCTTATATAAAGCTTGTTATACTTATCATCTAAAAAATTAAAAGTAAATGGTCTGTCGGGTATACGTTGTTTCCAAACAGCTTCAAGATTTGCCAACGTAAGCGGCATATTGTTTCCGCTGATGCGAATCATAAAATCACGTGAATAATCACGACCTAGAAAAATAAGTAATGGTCCAATAGGTTCATGCAGGCTGGTAAAATTGAAATCCTTCACAACGCCCACAACTGGTCCGGGGTAATTTTTTTGTATAATTTGATTAATGGATTTTTGTGGTGTCCATCCGATTCTTTTCGCAAGCGTTTCATTAATCATATAAGGTTGCTTGAAGTTTGCAGCGTTATTACTTGTATCCATCAACGCAAAATCTGATTGCTGAAAATCTCTGCCCGCCAGCAATTGCATCTTCATTGTCTTTATAAAATCAAGGTCAACCGGCATTGCGTTTAATGATATATCATGTTTTCCTTTTTCATCTGTTACCGTTATACCATCGCCCCAACCTACATTTTCAGGGGTGTCATAAGAAGCGGTTACAGATTCAACCCCGTTCACATGTTCAAACGCATCTTTCAAATTTTG
The DNA here is from genome assembly GCA_035547495.1 of Parafilimonas sp. Lineage (GTDB taxonomy): Bacteria > Bacteroidota > Bacteroidia > Chitinophagales > Chitinophagaceae > Parafilimonas. Next base: position 12,842 of record DASZUY010000256.1, read on the forward strand.
AAAGTTATTCCACATGCTGCCGCCAATAGGTAACACAACAATATGATCTTTATCATAACCTAAATTTTTTGTTTGCATGTAATGGATTTGCTGCAGAACGATGATTGTATAGATGATAAGAAAAACAGAAATGCCAAATTGTGCTACCACCAAAACTTTTCGTAGCAGGTTTGTGCCGCCGGTAAATGTGAAGCCTTTTTTTAGCACGCTCATTATTTGTGTGCCGGATAAAATAAGCGCAGGATAAAGCCCTGCAAAAAAGCTTACAATAACGGCACATACTATTAAAGCGATTATTGGCGCTGGCTGCAACAATATATGAGCGGTAAATTGCCTGCCGGTGATATTGTTGAAATAAGGAATTAGTAAAATGCTGAGTGCAAATGCAAGTATTGCTGCAATAAATGTTACCAAAAAAGACTCGCCCATAAACTGCATAAACACCTGCCGCTTTGATGCGCCCATTACTTTGCGCATTCCTATTTCCCCTGTTCTGCCTGAAGATTGTGCTGTTGCAAGATTTGTATAATTCGCGCATGCAATAATTAAAATCAGCAAAGCAATTAAAGCAAACATGTAGATGTAAGTAATGCTGCCGTTTGGTTCAAAGCCTTCGAGCGAAGAATATAAATGCACTTTTGTGAGTGGCTCTAAATGATACGTCAGGTAGTCTTGTCCCTGCAAGCCCGCTTCTGTTCTTACTGCAGGCGTTTTCATGTACGCAGAAATCTGTTGCTGCAAAACAGGAATATCTTTTTCATCGCGCAATAAAAAATAAGTGATCCAGTTTGCTGTCCACCATGTTTCATTTTCAACACCATTACCCATATTTAAGAACTGTGTTGCAAAATCAAATTTGATCTGAGAGTTTTGCGGCACATCTTTACAAATAGCAGATACGCGTAAATCTTTACCACCTGATGTAAGTGTTTTGCCAATTGCATTTTCATTGCCAAAATATTTTTTTGCCATTGATTCTGTAATGACAATTTTATCAGGCGCATCCAATGCAGTTGCAGCATCGCCTTGTATAATATGAAAAGAAAATATTTTAAAGAAAGCAGGATCAGCATATAAAATACGCGGCTCATCGAAAATTTTATCGCCGCTTTTTACAACATTATGTGAAATGAATGTACGTGCGTACTCTTCAATAACAGGAAAAGTTCTTTTAAACTGCGGACCCACTTTTGTTCCTGTAGTGGCAATTGTATTAACCGTACCTGCCTGTTCATATTCCATTGTTGCACGCACGATGCGGTTTGCATTTACATTGAATTTATCATAACTCAATTCATGCATTATATACACACCAATTAACAGGCAAGCTGCAAGACCAACTGTTAAACCAAAAATATTTATGGCTGCGTATAACTTGTTTTTTCGCAGGTTGCGAAACGTGGTTTTAAAATAATTGCGAAACATAAATCTTGATTTTGAAATTTTGGAATTGGGAAATTGGGAAATCGCAATTTCGAAATTTTCCAATTCTCCTTTTCCCAATTTATTTATTCCGTTCTCAAACTCTTCACCGGGTTTGCTGTTGCCGCTTTTATTGTTTGCAAACAAAGAATAACCAATGCAATAATGAGCATACAAATGCCGCTTATTAAAAATATCCACCAGCTTAAAGATATTTTAAAAGCAAAATCCTGCAGCCAGTTATTTGAAAAATACCATGCAATGGGTATCGCAATAACGGAAGCAATTAATATTAGCTTTCCTAAATTTTTTGAAAGCAATATAATAATTTGCATAACCGATGCACCCAATACTTTTCTGATGCCAATTTCTTTTATTCTTTGATTTGCCATAAAACTTACCAATCCAAGCAATCCTAAACAACTAATGAAAATTGCCAAACCCGTTGCCCATTTTAATAAAGTAGATAAACGAATATCGCTTTTATAAATGTTCTCAATTTCCTTATCGTAAAAAGTATAATCGAAATCTTTATTTGGATATAGTTGTTTAAACACTTTTTCTGTTTTTTGTAATGCCGTTTGCCACGATGATGGATTAGAAGGATTTAAAGCAATTGAAATTTTTTCGTCCCCGGAAAAAATATTGCTTTCAAAAACAAGTGGCTTTACAGGAAAATGCAAAGACTGCATATTGAAATCTTTCATTACGCCTACTATTAAAACTTTACTATTGCCGTCACCTCTTGAAATAAAATTGCCTATTGCTTTATATGGGTTTTGAAATCCCATTTCTTTCATCATTGCTTCATTAATCAATACTTCAGGTTGTGTGCTGTTTGTATCAACGCGAATGTTACGCCCTGCAAGCAAAGGAATATTGAACACTTTTATATAATTGCTGTCACCAGCTTTTTCTGCTATTAATTTATTTTCTGTTCTGCCCTTATTTGAAATAGTAAAACTTGTTTGAATAGCACCTTCATTATAAGGCTCTCCTTCGCCGTATGAAGAAACATTTTGTATCTCCGGAATTTTTTTTAATTCATTCATCATCACTGCTACCTTGTCATCATTAAGTCCAGCATAAGGCATTTTAAAAGAAACGATTGCATCTTTTCTAATGCCAATATCTTTATTTACTTCATAATGAATTTGCTTGCCTACAACAATAACAGCAATTAAAAATACCTGTGCAATTACAAACTGAAAAACGGTTAACGTTCCGCGAACCCAGGCACTACGTGATTTTCCATTGCTTGTAACATTGTTTTTTAATACCAATGCAGGACGAAATTTTGTAAGCACGAATGCTGGATATAATCCTGCAAGCAGTGTAACAATAATAATTATTGCAACTAAAAAAATAATGATAATGGGCTGCAGTAATTCTTTTTCATCTAATCCTTCAGGAACAAATCCTTTGAACACATATAATAAAAAGGGCGTAAGCGCAATGGCAAAGATCGTTGCGCAGACTGTACTTAAAAATGTTTCGGTAAGAAATTGATGAATGATCTGTTTTTTACTACTGCCAAGTGTTTTGCGCAAACCAATTTCTTTTGCACGCAAAGTGGATTGTGCAGTAGAAAGATTAATAAAATTGATGACTGCCAATAACAATAATGCAAACGCTAATAATCCTAAATTAAACAGAACAGATTTATCAGCTTTGCCAAGTACACTTTTGCCTTTCCAGTTAATACCGAAATGCGTTTCTTTTAACGGTTGTAATGAACCGATATATTTAAAGTTCGGATCGGATAATGTTACGTTTGCACTGTATATTTTTTTTAGTTGTGCCTTTACATTTGCAACTTTGGTGTTTGGAAATAACCTTAGAAAGCAATGAAAGCGGGCATCAGGAAAATTCCAGTTTTGCATAATGCCATTACCGTTCCAGCGGCTTGCAGAAGTAAAGGTGCTATATGAAATAAAACTTTTGTTATCGAAATCCGTATGCTGTTTTAAATCTTCTATAATACCTGATACTATTGTGTTTGTGCTATCACCAAATAAAATTCTTTGTCCTATTATTTTATCTAAACTTTCATTAGGGAAATATTTTTTAGCAACAGAAAGAGATAGTACAACCTGGTTTGGCTGCGATAAAGAGGCGGCAGGATTACCTTTCAACCATTGATGCGGAAATATTTTAAAATAATTTTCATCGGCAAAAACAATATCCTTTTCGTTATTAAAAATTTTGTCTTCTTTGTTTTTATTAGAGAAAACAGTTACGATAAAATCATATTCAGGAAAGTTCATGTAATAGCACATTGATTCAATCCCAGTTATCCGCTTTTTGATTGCTTCGGCCGCAGGCAAAGGCACGCCATAAAATTCGCCCCAGCTGCCTTGCGCTGTTACTGCAAAAACATTTTTAGCCTGCGGTTCCCATTTGTCAAAACTATAATCATACTGCACCATCAAAAAAATTACAATTGATGCACTGATGCCTACTGATAAACCAAGGACATTTATAATTGCAGTGACCTTATTCTTTTTAAAAATTCTCAAAGCAGTTTTAAAATAGTTTTTAAGCATGGTATGAATAAGGATTTATATGATTAAGGGATTTAATGATTTCTCATTTATAATCTTAATGTATAATACAAATTAATTAAATCTTTGTCATCTACTAATCCACCCAAATCCCGTTTCAGACTATTCCGTTCTCAAACTCTTCATCCCGAAATAATCGGGATTTCGTCACTCCGTTCGGAGTGACTTCACCGGGTTTGCTGTTGCCGCTTTTATAGCCTGCATACCAACCGTTATTAATGCAATTAGTGCTGCAGCAATTGCTGCAATAACAAATACCCACCAATGTATGTTGATGCGATAAGCAAAATCCTGCAACCAATTATGCATGGCATACCATGCAACCGGAATTGCAATAACTGCTGCTATCAACACAAGCTTTAAAAAATCTTTCGATAATAAACTTACGATGGTTGTTGTGCTTGCGCCCAACACTTTTCTTACACCAATTTCTTTTACACGTTGTGAAATAGCAAACGCTGATAATCCAAATAAACCAAGACATGCAATAAAAATAGCAATACATGCAAACGTGGTAAATATGGTTTCCTGTTTTTGTTCAGCATCATACAACTTCGCAAATTTTTCGTCGAAGAATGAATATTGATAGGGGAGATCAGGAACAAATCTTTGCCATGTACTTTTTATTGTTGCTAAAGCTCCATCAATATTTTGTCCTGAAACTTTTATAGAAATAACATTATAGAAGCCTTGATTTTGGGGCGGTGGTAAAACAAAGATCAAAGGTGTTATCGCCTGGTGCAATGATTCAAAATGAAAATCTTTTACCACACCAATTATATGCCCGGTGAATTGTCCGTATTTAAAATCTTTTCCAACCGCCTGGTCATTCGATTTCCATCCAACAGCTTTAACTGCCGCTTCATTAATTATAAAGTTCGAAGTATCAGTTCCAAAACTGCGCGAAAAATTTCTGCCTGCTGCCAGCGGAATTCCGTATGCCGGTATAAAATCATAATCAGTTGCAAGAAAACGAATATCTGCTTTTACAGGAACCATGGAATCATTGCCCGGCGCCTGCGCATTCATTCCATCCAGCAATCTTCCTGTAGGAATTCTTGAAGAACGCGCTACATCTTTAATATTCGGGTTCTGCAATAAAGTATTTCTGAAGGCTTCATATTGATTGTCCAGCTGGTTATTATAAGCCATCGTTATTAAATGATCTTTATTATAACCAAGCGATGCATTTTGCATGTATCGCAATTGCTGAAACACTATCATTGTTGTTATAATAAGAATAATTGAAATAGCAAACTGTGTTACTACAAGCACCTTGCGAAAACTAATGCTGCTGCCTCCAACCTTAAATAATCCTTTCAATGTTTTCACAGGTTGAAATGATGACATAAATAATGCAGGATATAATCCTGAAATAATACCAACAACAAACGGTGCTAAGAACAATGGAATTAAAACCTGCCACTTCAATAAAATATTTACAGAGAGGTTTTGCCCGGATACTTTATTGAGCCATGGCAGCGTAACATATAACAATGCAAATGCTATAATGATAGCAGACCATGTAACTAAAATTGATTCGCTTAGAAACTGTGCAACCAATTCTTTTTTGCTTGCACCTACAACTTTTCTTATACCAATTTCTTTTGCACGCAATGCAGAACGCGCAGTAGAAAGATTCATATAATTTATGCATGCTATCAGCAAAACAAATAATGCAATAGCAGAAAAAATATACACCCTGTTTATATCGCCGTTGGGTTCGGCTTCATAATCTGTATGCGAATACAAGTGTATGTCAGTAAGTTTTTGTAAATCTAATTTTGTTGCTTTTGAAGGTTGTGTTGGTCCATACTGACCAGCCATGTGTTTATCAAGAAATGCAGGAAACCTCGACTTCATGCTTTGGATATTATAATTCTTTGGAAGCATGATGTAAGTAAAAAAAGAATTGTTACCCCAGTTGGTACGCAATCCTTCTTCTCCATAAACAGCAGAATCTTTTAGTGTATTAAACGACACCAATATGTTTGGATGAATATGCGAATTTGAAGGAAATGCTTTGTAAACGCCGGTAACCTTCACATCAAACTGGTTGTTTGCCCGCAGCACTTTGTTGATGGGATCTTCGTTGCCAAAATATTTTTTTGCTGTTTCTTCAGTAAGCATCACAGAGAAAGGATCGGTCAATGCAGTCTTGGGATTTCCTTCTAAAACCTTTACTGTAAAAACATCAAACAAATTTTCATCAGCAAAATAAACATCAGGTTCATTTATTAGTTTGTCTTTATACCGAAGCGGCGTTGTGCCATTATTCAGCAAACGCGTCATCTTTTGTATTTCCGGGAAATCTGTTGGAAGATAATATCCAAATGGTGGTGCAACCGTGCTTAAATTAAGCATCTCTTTGCCGTTGCCATCATAAAAAGTTCTTGTTACACGATAAATCTGGTCTGCATTTTTATTGTACCTGTCATAACTTAATTCATTTAAAATATAAGTAAGAATAAGAAGGCAGCATGTTAAGCCAATGGTTAAGCCAAATAAATTAATGAAGGAAATAAATTTATACTTCATCAAATTGCGCCATGCAAGCTTGAAATAATTTTTAAGCATAAATACATAATTTATGGTGTACGCTTTTGGAAAAACTCAATGCCTGTGCCAATACGGAAATGCTTTGCAGGTAAGCCCTTTAGCAGTGTTTATTTGCATTAAAGTGTTCGAATTCGTACAGTGCTTGTGCGCAGCCGAACAGCAAGTTTATGCGATAATTTTTGAATATGCGGATGCGCGGCTACTCCGTTCTCAAACTCTTCACAGGATTTGCCAACGCTGCCTTAATTGCCTGGAAACTTACTGTTATCAATGTAATTAAAAGCGCGCCTAAACCTGAGACAACAAATATCCAAACAGAAATAGTTGTTCTGTAATCATATTGTTTTAACCATCCGTTTAAATAATACCATGCTAAAGGAATGGCAATAAAGCATGATATAATTACGAGCAATGCAAATTCTCTTGAAAGCATTTGCCACAGGTTGTATGTTGATGCGCCGAGCACTTTGCGTACGCCGATTTCTTTTTTGCGTTGCTCTGCAACAAATGATGCAAGACCAAACAAACCGAGGCACGAGATAAATATTGCAAGAATAGTAAAGAATGTTGCGAGTTTACCAAC
>DASZUY010000257.1:0-8440 GCA_035547495.1 Parafilimonas sp.
ATTGGCCGCCGTCTTGCACTTGGTAACTTTAAAGAACTTAAGATAATTATTAAAGGGGATGTTGATGGTTCTGTAGAAGCCCTGAGTGATTCATTACAAAAACTTTCTACAGAAGAAATAGTAGTGAGTGTAGTGCACAAAGCAGTTGGTCAGATTTCTGAGAGCGATGTACTGCTTGCAACAGCATCCGATGCGATTATCGTTGGCTTTAATGTACGTGCCTCTTCACAGGCAAGCAGGCTTGCAGAAAATGAAGGTGTTCAAATAAAAACATACTCAATTATCTATAATGCTATCGGAGAAATCAAGAGCGCGATGGAAGGTATGCTTGAGCCGAAGGTTGAGGAAAAAGAAGTTGCTGCTGTTGAGATTCGTGAAGTGTACAAATTCGATAAAGCAACAGTTGCCGGTTGTTATGTAACAGAAGGTAAAATAAAACGCGATAGTAAACTTCGCATTTTCCGCGATGGTATTTTACAATATCCAAGACAGGAAGGTGCATTTGCTGAGTTGGCGAGTTTGAAACGTTTTAAAGATGATGTGAAAGAAGTTGCATCCGGTTATGAATGTGGATTGACTATTCGTAATTTTTCAGATATAAATGTAGGCGATACAATTGTCGCTTATGAAGAAGAAGAAATAAAACGCACACTTTAGTATCTATCACCACAAATTCTTTGTTAAAAACTTTTGCCCATCAATTACTGCATGGGCAAACTTTTACTTTTGAAATATGAAGAAATTTTTTTCTTGCCTGTTACTGCTTATTTTTTTTGCTGGTGCATCTTTTGCTCAATCGCAAAAAATTGTTGCCGATAAAATAATCGCAAAAGTTGGAGATAAAATCATTCTTAAATCAGATATTGATAATGCCATTTCTGATTATAAAAGACAAGGAGCGGATGTTCAATTGCCACCAAATCCTGATTGCGCATTTTTAGAAGGACAGCTAATTCAAAAGGTTCTCGTATTGCAAGCTGAGCGAGATTCGATAACAATAAGTGATGATGACATTGATGCTTTGCTTGATAATAGAATCAGATATTTTATTAATGAATATGGTTCGCAGGATGTGCTGGAACAAATTGCTGGCAAAACAGTATACCAATTAAAAGAAGATTTGAGACAACAGTTTTATGAAAGTCAGCTTGCAGATAAAATGCGTAATAAGATTTTGGAAGATGTGAAGATTACGCCTACTGAAGTAAAAGATTTTTACGATAAAATTCCAAAAGATAGTTTGCCATTTTATGAAAGCCAGCTCGAGGTGGGAGAGATTGTAATTTACCCGAAAGCAAATCCTGATGTGGAAGCTTATATTACCAATCAATTGCTTGATATGAAAAAGCAGGTTGAAAGTGGGCAGAAGAAATTTGCAGATTTGGCAAAAATTTATTCGCAGGACCCAGGAAGTAAGGATAATGGTGGTCAGTACAGCATAAACAGAAATGATAAAAACTGGGATCCAACATTTTTATCAGCTGCATTCAAGTTAAAGGAAGGACAAATATCACCCGTTATTAAAAGCAAGTTCGGTTTGCATATTATTCAAATGGTAAGCCGTGCCGGAGATGATGCGGTGATCCGTCATATACTTATCATTCCATCAGTAACTAAAACTGAAATAGATGCAGCAAAAGAAAAACTTGATAGCGTCCGTTCAAAAATTATTGCTGGCAATTTAACCTTTAATGAAGCAGTAAATAAATATAGCGAAGACGAGAACACAAAATATACAGCCGGACGAATTACTTCTCCAACTACCGGCGAAACGTCTTTGACTATTGACCAATTAGATAAAGATCTTGTAGTGAATTTAAAAAATATGAAGGTGGGCGATATTACGCAACCTTTAACATATACAGATGAACGCGGAAGAACCGCTGTACGGCTTGTCAATTTTATTTCACAAACACAGCCACATCGTGAAAATTTAAAAGACGATTACGACAAAGTTGCACAAAGGGCGCTGGCTGAAAAAAAGCAAACGGCTTTAGAAACCTGGTTTAAGCAACACATATCTAACTTCTATATTGATATTGATCCTCAATACAGAAAGTGCAACAACCTGAGTGAATGGTGGGCTAATGCAAGCACTGCATCTAATTAAATTTTTTAAAGCCAATTTTTAAGTTGGCTTTATTTTTGTAAAATTAAATGTACATACATATATTTGTATTGTGAAATTGGAGGAAGCTATAAAAAGCAATAAATTCAGGAATAATATTCATAAAGCAACATTGAATATTCTTTACACGGCGTGGTGGCTAAAACGTGTTATGGCAGTTGAACTTAAAGAATATGGATTAACCCACGAGCAGTTCAATGTGCTTAGAATATTAAAAGGAAAACATCCCGAGCAGATATGCGTAGGTGAAATAGCCAGCAGGATGATTGAAAAAAGTTCAAATGTTCCCCGTATTATCGACAGGCTTGAAACAAAGAAACTCGTGAAAAGAGTTACATCAGATGCCGATAAAAGAGAAACACGAATTGTTTTAACACAGGCTGGAATAAACATTTTGCAACATAGCACTGAAAGAATAAATAAGGTAATTGATAGTTCAATTAATATCAGTGAAAAGAAAGCTGATTCTTTAAACCAAATTTTGGAAGAGATGAGGCGAACAGAAAGGTAAATTTTTTTTAATTAATGTATGTATATACATGCAATTTGATAAACAATAAAAATTAAAATTATGGCAACTTACAAAATTGATCCTTCGCACAGCGAAATTGTTTTTAAAGTGAGACATCTTGTTATTAGCACCGTAAGCGGGCATTTTTCAAAATTCGACGCGACGATGACGAGCAGCAAAGAAGATTTTACAGACGCGCAGGTAAGTTTCGAAGCAGATGTTGACAGTGTTTCAACAAAAAGCGAACAAAGAGATGCACACTTAAAAAGCGACGATTTTTTTAACGCAGAAAAATTCCCCAAGATCACTTTCAAATCAACATCAATAGAAAAGAAAAGTGACGACGAATACACTTTGCATGGCGATATAACTATTCGTGATGTAACAAAACCAATAACGTTGAAGGTTGAACACGGCGGCAGTGTCATTGATCCATGGGGTCAGTCAAAAGAAGGTTTTGAAATCACAGGCAAAATAAGTCGTAAAGAATTTGGTTTAAAATGGAATGCTTTAACTGAAGCTGGTGGCGCTGTTGCAGGCGACGAAGTGCGATTGCAATTAAGTGTACAGATGGTTAAGCAGGCATAATATTGGAGTTTTAAAAATTATGAATATAGAAATTGTTTCAGGCAGCCCGCGCAGAGATAGTGTTACGCATAGAGTTGTTTTGTTCTTGCAAAAATATCTTTCGGCAAATACAACACATAACATTAAAGTAATAGACGTGAGAGACTGGCAGCTTGATGTTTTACAACAGGAAATTTACAGAAGTGTTGAAAGCACACCTTCACAGTTTCAGCCATTGGCAAAAAGAATGTTTGATGCAGATGCATTTATTCTCGTTACGCCGGAATATAACGGCAGTTATACGCCGGCTTTAAAAAACCTGTTCGATCATTTTCCAAAACGTTCACACAAGGTATTTGGAATTGTTACCGCTTCGCCGGGAGTTTTAGGTGGCGTTCGTGCAAGCCAGCAAGTGCAGTTATTAATTAATGCTTTGTTTGGTATTGGCTCTCCATACATGCTTATTACGCCACAGGTTGATAAAAAATTTGATGAGCATGGAAATTTGATCGACGCATCTTTTCAGAAAAATATTGATGTGTTTGTTTCAGAATTTTTGTGGCTTGCAGAAAGTATTACGTTAAAACATGAACATTCTTAAGCGGAAGTTGTATTTAACTATAGCTGCTATATTTTATTATTGTAAATTTGCGCCTTCCTGCAATGAGCGATGAAATAAAACATGAGTGTGGTCTCGCTTTCATTCGTTTAAGAAAGCCTTTCTCTTATTACCTGCAACAACATGGTACGGTTATGTATGGTTTAAACAAGCTATACCTGTTGATGGAAAAACAGCATAACCGCGGTCAAGATGGCGCGGGAATAGCAACCGTTAAATTAAACACCGAGCCAGGAAATCCTTTCATACATCGCATCCGCAGCAACGCAACGCAGCCAATTGCTGATTTGTTTTTTAGGATTGGTACTGAAATAAACGAACTTGAAAAATATCAGCCGGATATAAAAAATCATCCGGGCTTAATGAAAGGGCATGTAACTTTTTTAGGTGAATTATTACTTGGTCATCTTCGCTATGGAACGCAGGGGAAAAATAATGTTGAATTCTGCCATCCTTTTATAAAAAAAGATATTTCACCAGGCAAAAATCTTGCGCTCGCCGGCAACTTCAATTTGGTAAATAAGGATGAACTTTTTGATCTCATCAATATAAATCCCGGTGAATTTCAAAAGCAAAGTGATTTGGCTGCAATGATGGAAGTAATCCATCACTTCCTTGCTATTGAAGATAACAAACAGCCAAACAATGCAAACGTCGCAAACGCGTTAAAACGCGCTGCAGTTTTATTCGACGGAGGTTTTACCGTTGGCGGATTAATTGGAAACGGAAGTTCTTTTGTTTTGCGCGATGCACATGGCATTCGCCCTGCATATTATTATGTAAATGATGATGTAATTGTTGCCGCAAGTGAACGTGCTGCAATTCGGACCTCTTTTAATGTAGGTGAAAATGAAGTGCATGAATTAATGCCCGGCAATGCATTAATTGTAGAGCCGTCTGGCGAATATAAAATTGAACAGATACTCGAGCCGAAAGAAAGAAAAGCCTGCAGCTTTGAACGCATTTATTTTAGTCGCGGCAGTGATGAAAAAATTTATCGCGAAAGAATTGCGTTGGGTTATCATTTAAGCAAGCCGGTTTTAGAAGCTGTTGATCATGATTTAAAGAATACAATATTTTCTTACATACCAAACACTGCTGAGGTTGCTTATTTCGGTTTGTGTAAAGGCATGGAAGACTATCTCAATCAAACCAAAGTAGAACGCATTTTAAGCTGGGGCAATGATATTACGGAAGAGAAGCTGAGTGCAATGATCAATCGCAAAATTCGCCAGGAAAAAATTGCTATTAAAGATGTAAAGCTTAGAACTTTTATTACAGAAGACAGCGGGCGAAATGAAATGGTGCAGCACGTGTATGATATTACTTATGGCACTGTACGCAAACACGAAGACACATTGGTGGTAATTGATGATTCAATCGTTCGCGGAACTACTTTGAAAGAAAGTATTGTGCGAATGTTAGCGAGATTGCAACCGAAAAAAATAATTGTCGTTTCATCTGCACCGCAAATTCGCTATCCGGATTGTTATGGAATTGATATGAGCAAGCTTGGTGATTTTATTGCGTTTCGCGCTGCGATAGATTTGCTGAAACAATCTGGTAACGAATGTATCATTAAAGACACGCATGAAAAAATTCTTGAATTGCAGCGCACCAATCAATTGCATACAGAAAATTTAGTGCGTAACATTTACAAGCCATTTACTACGCTCGAAATCTCTGAAAAAATTGCGCAGCTCATCACACCAAAACATATAAATGTTCCTGTTCAGGTAATTTATCAAACCATTGAGGACTTGCATGAATGCTGCCCAACAAATACAGGTGATTGGTATTTCACGGGCAATTACCCTACGCCTGGTGGCAATCGTGTTGTGAATAAAGCCTTCCTTAATTATATGGAAGGAAAGGATGTGAGAGGCTATTAATACATTTCAGATTTACAATTTCAAATTTTAGATTTGGCGATGAAAACGCTTTTATTAATTCGTCATGCAAAAAGCAGTTGGGATGATATTAATCAAAAAGATTTTGATAGACCTTTAAATGAACGAGGCAAAAAGGATGCGTCTGCTATGGCAAAAATAATAAGGAAAGAAAAAAATGCGGAGTTGGACGCAATTATTTCAAGCCCGGCTAAACGAGCATTTGAAACAGCAAAATATTTTTCGAAAGAATTTAATATAAAGAAAAAGCACATTATAGAAATACCAAAACTTTACGAGCCAGGTATAGATGCATTTTATAATGCTATCATTAATCTGGATGACGACTATAAAAGCGTTGCTCTCTTCTCACATAATCCAGGCATTACTGCTTTCGTAAATCAGTTAACCAATGTGCATGTTGATGATATGCCAACATGCAGTGTTTTTGCTTTGCGCATTTTAAATAAAGAATGGAAGAATTTTGAGCAGGCGGAAAAAGAGTTTTGGTTTTTTGAATATCCGAAGAAAAATTAATTACAGCTTCAAAACAAAATCTTTAAGTACCGTTTCATATTGATGCGTATTTATTTCCGGTAAGTTGTATTGAAATTGCTCGGCTTTATTTAAGTGTTCAACAAAATTATCTTCTTGTGAAAATGTATAGCACCATCGCTGTTTCATTAAATGTTTTGCAAGATATTCTTGTTCCGTTTGCCCGGGTGTTGGAATTAAAACAGATTTCTTTTGCATGGATAAAATTTCCATTACAGATGTGTAACCGCTGCGGCAAATAACTATTTCACTTGTATTAAATGCTTCTTGTAATTGTTGTGTAGTAAGATGATTAAAAATTTTACAGTTAGGTTTTTCTTCAATTGATGTTTTTTCTTCCGGCAAGCCCCGAACAATCAGGCACTTTTCTGAAATCGTTTCAATAAAAGAAAAAATTTTCTCTTCGAGCAAAGTACGCTGCGGTTCAGGCCCGGAAATAATAACCAAGTATTTATATAGCGATTCTTGCATTGGTTTTTTAGCGAATCTGGAAAGTGGTCCTAAATATTTTATGGGAATTGCTGGCAATGTCTTCGGGTGCGAAAGCATTCCCGCAATATTTAATTTCCCTGCAAAATCCGGCACCCAGCATTCTTTAAAATTATTTATTTGCTTGTATGTTGACCTGCGCATAAAACCTTTTGCGAGGTTTAAAGAAGTTCTTATTTGTAACTGATGTGTGATGAAAACAGAAAAGGCTTTATCGCTATAAAATCCGTAACGGTTGTCAGAAATAACAGCATCGAAATGTTCCTGTTGCAAAAGGTTTTCCAGCCATTCATGCTCCATTTTTACCGCCTTTAAAATTTTAGGAATTTGTAGTAAAATTTTAAATGGCATCCAGCGTTTCTTTCTTGAGTAAACAATATTATACGCCTTAATATCAAAAAAAAATAGTTCTGGAAATTCAGCTTTTAATAAAGTTTTGGAAGAGGGCGAGGCGGCAACAGCAACCTGGCAATTTAGTGTTAATAAATATTGGATAAGTGAAATGCAACGGGTTGCGTGTCCCAATCCCCAATCCAGCGGCGCTATTAAAATTTTTAGTTTTTCCGGATTATCCAAATAATTTTTTGTTTGGTATTTAGAAAAGTATGTAATTTGAAATCACAAATTAATGAACGGTAGATTAAATTTTAGTGTTTTTCTTGTACTATTATTAATGATTGTCTTGCTTGGTTCCTGCAGTCCAAGTGCTCGTGTTAAATGTGGATGCCCACCAAGAAGGTCAGTAGTTGGATAAAAAAATTTTAAACAAATAAAACAGGCCGGTTATGAACCCCCGCAACAGAGACCTGCTGGTTTTTACAAAAAAGGCTACAATGAATCAAGATGAGCTTGAGCGACAAATAGAGCTTTTAAATGATTTGTTTTACCTTGTTGAAGCTTCTAATGCTGCGTATACTGCCAATGAAGTTATTGACGTGAACCGATACAAAGTAATTACGAAACCAAAACAAGTTCGGGCAATTTTGGAGTCACCAAATTTGAAGCCTTTTGTATTTATCAGCAATAAAAATTAGTTGCAAGACTACTGACAATTAGAATTTTAAATTTTGCAGAGCAAGTGCCAGTTTCCTTAAAAAGGGATCTATGTCTTCTGTTTTGCATGTGCCTACACTTAATCTATACCAGGGCGATTTTCTATCTGTTCCAAATGCATAAAAAGGTACGATTGCCAGCTTTGCTTCATCTAACAAATAAGAAGTAACATCTTCCTGTGTTTTTATTTCTTTGTTTCCGGCCTTCGCACCAGCAAGATCAAATTTTACTGTTAGATAAATACCAGCTTGTGGTGTAATTGCATCCACCGGAAAACCTTGTTGTTTCAAATTTTTCAATCCATCATAAATTTTATCAAGTCTTAGTTGTAACTCTTTTTTAAAATGAGTGAGGTGTTCTTCAACTTTTGTTTTTTCAAGTAAATATTTAGCGGTCGCCTTTTGTTCTGCCATTGGTGCCCACGCTCCGATGTGACTTAAAAAGGCTTTCATTTTTGCAATAACTTTTTCAGGTCCAAGCGACCATCCTACACGCACACCGGTTGCTGCAAAAGCTTTGGAAATTCCATCGATAAAAATTGTGTAATTACGCATTTGCGGATTTAAAGAAACAGGGTTATAATGTTTGATGTCACCATAAGTTAAGGTCCAGTACATCTGGTCAAACAT
>DASZUY010000258.1:0-13771 GCA_035547495.1 Parafilimonas sp.
AATTTTTTCTGCGCAAGCGGTTACACCTAAAGCCATTGTTCCACCCGTTATTCCTTTACTTAAACAAATAATATCCGGCTTCGTTTGCATATATTCGCTTGCAAACATTTTTCCTGTGCGTCCAAAACCTGTCATCACTTCATCTGCAATACAAATAATGCTTTTTTGTTTGATGTACAACAGCAACTCATCCATCAAAACAGCGTTATACATTTTCATTCCTCCGGCGCCTTGTACTAATGGCTCATAAATAAAGGCAGCAACTTCATCGGCATGTTCATCAATTATTTTTTTGGTCGATGAAATATTTTCTTCAGTTGGCGTATCAATAAAAATCACATCGAGCAAAAGATCATGAAAGGCAAGCGTAAACACACTTCTGTCACTCACACTCATGGCTCCAAATGTGTCGCCGTGGTATGAATTATTAAATGCAAGAATTTTATTTCGGTTGCGCGTTGCCGGTTGCTGATTGCCAGTTTCACGATTCACGATTGACAATTCACTATTTTCGTTCCACCAATATTGTATCGCCATTTTAATTGCCACTTCTGTTGAAGTAGAACCATCATCACTAAAAAATATCTTTGAAAACTCGCCAGGTAAAATTTTTATTAATTTTTCCGCAAGTTTAACAGCAGGTTTGTGTGTGAAACCGGCAAAAATGATATGTTCTAATTGCAATGCCTGTTCATAAATTTTTTCTGCAATGTATGGATGCGCATGACCATGAATATTTACCCACCAACTACTTATCGCATCTATATATTCATTGGCGTCTTCATCAAACAACAAACTGCCTTTTGCATTTTTAATGGCAATTGGTGGTTGCATATTTTTTTGCTGGGTGAAAGGATGCCAAATAAACTCTTTATCAAGTGCTGTTAAATTCATTCCGCAAAAATAGGCTGATGTAAATTTTAAAATCTGCATTAATATTGCGCCCATGGCAAAAAAAATTTTATTTGTAGATCGCGACGGAACACTGATTAAAGAACCGCCAAGCGGCAATATCGACTCATGGGATAAGCTGGAATTTTATCCGCACGTTTTTAAATACATGAATTTAATTGCAACAGAATTTGATTATGAATTGATACTTGTTTCTAACCAGGATGGTTTGGGAACGGAATATTTTCCTATTGAACATTTTTTACCGATTCATGATTTTGTACTGAAGTCTTTTCAAAACGAAGACGTATTTTTTTCTGCAGTGTATATAGATCCTTCTTTGAAAGAAGAACATTCACCGAACCGTAAGCCGCGCATTGGTATGGTGAAGCAATACATGAATAATCCTGATTATGATCTGGCAAATTCTTTTGTGATTGGTGATAGAATTACCGACGTGCAGTTTGCAAAAAATCTTGGTTGCAAGGCGCTGTGGCTTAATACGCACCCCGGTCTCGGCTTAAAGGAGATAACCGATACAGAAGAAGTGCTACGGACCACAGCGCTTGCTTTGGAAACAACCAATTGGCAGAGCATCTATCAGTTTCTGCGCAAAAATTCGTGAAGTCTACTGCTTCACAAATCTTATCGTTGAGCTTTTATTATCTGAAATTATTTCTACGTAGTAAAATCCGCTGCTGATATTTTCAATATTCCATGCGTATGCTGAACTATTATGTACGTTCGTTTCAGCAACAGCGTTGCCCTTTGCATCGCGTATGATAAGGTGATAATCCTTCGACGCGTTCATGCCTTTTATATTAAGCATGTTCACAGCAGGATTTGGATAAATCACAAACATGTTGTTGTTATCAAACACAACATTCACCACCTGCGAATAAGAAAATTTTCCGTCTTTATCCACTTGCTTTAAGCGGTAATAATTTATGCCTTGCGACGGCGTTACATCTGTGTAAGAATAACTGTGTTTCATGTTTGAAGTGATTTGTGCGATTTCATTAAATCCAGTTCCTGTACTGCGTTCAAGACTGAAATAATTATTATTGATTTCATTTGCAGTTTGCCAGCTTATCAAAACATTTTGCTGTTGTTTTGTTGCAGAAAAATTGAGATAGGTTACCGGTAGTGTATGACTGGTTCCATTGCTTTCATAGCGAACAACAACAAACGAATCTGTATAATACAAAACGGTTGTGTCTAACTTAACAACCTGGTAACCGCCAAGAATAATTTTTCCATCAGGTTGCAAAGCTGCAGTTCTGCATGAAACAGAATCTCCAAACTGTGTTGTTATAACGCTGCCATTATTTCCAAATGTGTTATCAAGAACACCATTGCTGTTAAATTTTGCAAGCATTGGTTTGTGAAAACGATAGATGTCTGTATAATCTCCTGCAACCATAATTTTTCCATCCGGTTGTAACATTACTTTTTTCGGATCGGCAGACGCAGAATCAAATTGCAAACTGGCAATTGCATTTGTTCCAAAACTGTTGTCAAGACTTCCATCTGTATTATATCTTACAACTGCTGTTTTAAAAAAATTGCTGTATTGAGAATTGTAATCATAGCGACCGGCGGCAATAATTTTTCCATCAGGCTGCAATGCAATACTGAATATATATTCACTCATGCTTGATAGATCAGTAAGCACCGTTCCATTGTTTCCAAATTGTGTGTCGGGTGTTCCATCCGTTAAAAATCTTGCAAGTAAAAAGTTGTTGGCACCAAGACCTTGTCCTGCGATTAAAATTTTCCCATCTGTTTGTATGGCAACATCAAAAGCAATATATGCTGTTGGAATAATAGCATAACCTTGTTGTGCAAACGAAACATCAAACTGACCATTGGGTAAAAATCTTGCAACCAGTGCACTCACACCATTTACATTTCCTGCCATTACAATTTTTCCATCATCCTGCAATTTCAATGAATAGCAATAGGAATATCTTATGCCGGCAAACTGCGGTTGTAATAAACCATTTGTACCGAACGAAGAATCAAGCGTACCATTCGGTAAATATTTTGCGATCATCACTGTTCCCAAAAAGCCACCAGCTAAAATTTTCCCATCGGGACAAACAATAATGCTTTGAATACTGCCGCCATAAATCGTAATCACTTTTCCGTTCACACCAAAAGAAGAATCAACGGTTCCGTTTGCATTAAAACGTGCAATGCAATAACCCGAGTTGCTTAAAGTTTCGCCGCCACGTCCGCCAATTAAAATCTTTCCATCTGGCTGAATTGCCATAGCAGAACTGGTGCCACCGCCTGTGCGTATTGCGGCTTTGCCATTGCAATAAAAATTATAATCTAAAGTTGGTGTTTGAGAAAAACAGGTACCGACTATAGCAAGTACTAATAAAGTAAATGCTGCTTTCATGATATTGGATTTTAAATTGCTGCTTAAAAAATTTTAGCAACACTAAAATTGCTTCAACTAAATGTTTAACAATTTTATTTTGACGTGAACTTACGAAGTATTAAAACATATACTTGTATTGCAGGATTTTTGGGATATGAAAATAAACGGTAGCGTATTTGTGGCAGAAATGCGAACTTATCGTTTTATGGAATTTGTTTATTTATGCATCATTGAAGCAAGAATTATAAAGTGAGCGATAAAGAGTTTCATCATTTACCAGACGAGCAATTGTTGCAGGCATTTTATGAAAATGGCAATGCCAGGTTACTCGGCATTTTGTTGCAACGTTATACTTTATTATTGCTTGGTGTTTGCATGAAATATTTAAAAAATGAAGAAGCTGCAAAAGATGCGGTGCAGCAAATTTTTTTAAAAGTGATTAGCGAGTTAAAGCGATATAAAGTTCAATATTTTAAAAGCTGGTTGTATATGATTGCAAAAAATCATTGCCTTATGCAACTGCGTAACAAAAATCATAACGTTGTTACCAATGCAGCATTAAATATTCGCACAGAAGAGGAAACTGCTTTTCAAAGAGAATTAGAAAAAGAAAAGTTATTGTTACTATTGGAGGTTTCATTAGAACAATTAAATGATGAACAAAGAAGATGCATAACTTTATTTTATCTTGAAAAAAAATCTTATCAGCAGATAAGCGTACAAACAGGCTTTAGTTTATCGCAGGTGAAAAGTTTTATACAAAATGGTAAACGTAATTTGAAATTAATGGTAGAAAAAAAACTAAAGCAGCAATAATGGATGAGTTATTAAATATATGGAATGCAGATGATGAACTGAATGAAGATGAACTGATGAATTATGTAACGGGCAAATCTTCAGAAGAGGAGAAGCATGCCGTAGAAGAGCAAATGTCATCATCATCATTTATAAATGATGCTGTTGAAGGTCTGCAAAATTTTTCATCACCAGAAAAAGTAAACAGTTATGTGCAGCAAATCAACCAACACCTGCATGCAAAACTTCAGCAAAAAAAAATTACAAGACACAAAAAAATCTCCAATTTGTCTTGGGAAATCATCGCAGTAATTGCAACCATACTTCTTTGTTTATTAGGGTACGTAATTATTGAAATGATAAGAAAGTAATTTTGTAAACTGTTGAACTACTTGCACAAAAATCGCAATTGCTTTCCCGATTCTTGATTTTTTAAACTATCCCGCTCAAGATAATTTTCGCTGGCAAGGCTTTTGAGCCATTCTGTTAATCGCTGAATCTTCAGCCTTACACTACTACATTCAAACTTATATTTTATGAGCAAATCTGTTAGCGACTTTATTATTGAACGTTTACAGGAATGGAACGTGAAGAAAATTTTTGGCTTTCCAGGTGATGGTATAAACGGTATCATCGGTGCCGTTGGAAGAGCAAAAGATAAAGTTGATTTTATACAAGTACGTCACGAAGAGATGGCGGCGTTCATGGCTTGCGCTTACGCAAAGTTTACTGATGAAGTGGGTGTATGCATGGCAACATCTGGTCCCGGTGCTATTCATCTTTTAAATGGATTGTATGATGCGAAGATGGATCATCAGCCCGTTGTTGCAATTGTTGGACAGCAGGCACGTGCTGCATTGGGCGGGCATTATCAGCAGGAAGTAGATCTTATTTCTTTGTTTAAAGATGTTGCGGGTGAGTATGTGCACATGTGCACCGATCCGCAACAAACAAGACACTTGGTTGATCGTGCATTTCGAATTGCCTTAACAGAAAGAACAGTTACTTGTCTCATTTTTCCAAACGACGTTCAGGAATTGCCTTATGAAGAACCAGCACGCAAACATGGAACGGTTCATTCAAGTGTTGGATATAACAGACCTGTTGTTGTTCCTGCCAAAACAGATTTGCAAAAAGCTGCAGACATTTTAAATGAAGGGAAAAAAGTGGCGATGCTTGTTGGCGCAGGTGCAAAAAATGCGGAAGCTGAAATAATGGAAGTAGCTGAATTGCTCGGTGCAGGTGTTGCAAAAGCATTGCTGGGTAAGGCGGTGCTTGCAGATGATCTGCCTTATGTTACGGGCGCAATTGGTTTATTGGGCACTGCTCCAAGTTGGGATATGATGATGGATTGCGATACACTTTTAATGGTTGGTTCATCATTTCCATATTCAGAATTTTTGCCGAAAGAAGGACAGGCAAGAGGCGTGCAAATTGATATTGATGGAAAGATGTTGGGTATTCGTTATCCAATGGAGTTAAACTTGCAAGGTGATAGTGCAACAACATTGCAGGCATTGATTCCATTATTAAAGAAGAAAGAAGACAGAAGCTGGCGCAACAAAATTGAATCGAATATAAAAAGTTGGTGGAAGCTGATGGAGGCACGCATGAAGAACGGCGCTGATCCAATCAACCCGCAACAAATATTTTGGGAGCTTTCAAAACGCCTTCCTGATGATTGCATCATCTCTGCAGATTCAGGTTCTACTGCAACATGGTTTGCGAGAGATCTGAAAATTCGTAAAGGCATGAAGGCTTCTCTTTCCGGAAACCTTGCAACAATGTGTCCCGGCATGCCTTATACGATCGCTGCAAAATTTGCTTATCCTGATCGTGTTCCCATTGGTTTAATTGGTGATGGCGCAATGCAAATGCTTGGAATAAATGGTTTGATTACCGTTTCAAAATATTGGAAAACATGGAGCGATCCGCGGTTCATCGTGCTTGTATTAAACAACCGCGATCTGAACCAGGTAACATGGGAACAGAGAATCATGGCGGGCGATGCAAAGTTTGAAGGCTCGCAGGATGTACCGGATTTTGCATACGATGAGTTTGCAAAAATGTTGGGGCTTGAAGGGATTAGAATTGATAAACCAGAAAATGTTGAAAGTGCATTGGACGCTGCGATGGCAGCGCAAAGACCGGTTGTTATCAATGCATATACCGATCCTTCGGTACCGCCAATGCCGCCGCATATTACGTTTAAAGAAATGAAAAATTTCACCTCTGCAATTTTTAAAGGAGATGAAGATTCATGGGATATGATCAAACAAAGCTTTAAAGAAGTTGCTGATAATTATCTTCCGCATAAATAATGAAAGCGTATGAAGACACGGTTGTGGCAGATGTTGTTTTAATAGAAGGTCTGAAAGTGAGTGCTTATAAAATTCCATCAGCTTCGCCTGAAGCTGATGGCACTATCACATGGAATAGTACAACATTAATTTTAGTTGAATTAAACGCAGCCGATAAAACAGGCATTGGTTATACATACGCACATGAAGCCACCGCTATTGTTATCGAAAAAGTTTTAAAGAAGATTGTTATCGATACAAATGCTTTGGACATTCCTTCGCTCAATGCAAAAATGATTGCAGCCATTCGCAACAACGGGCAGACCGGTATTGCAATGATGGCGGTATCTGCAGTTGATAATGCTCTGTGGGATCTAAAAGCAAAATTGTTTGATGTGCCGCTTTGCAATTTATTAGGCAAAGCAAAAGACAGTATGCTGGTTTATGGTAGCGGCGGATTCACTTCATACAATAAAAAACAATTGCAACAGCAATTAAGTGGATGGGTTGATGAAGGAATTCAGCACGTAAAAATGAAAATAGGAACGCATCCGGAAGATGATGTTGAGCGTGTAAAAGAAGCACGAAATGCGATCGGAAAAAATGCACAATTATTTGTTGATGCGAATGGCGCTTACACAATTAAACAAGCCATTGAAAAATCTTTTCAATTCAAAGAATATAATATAAGCTGGTTCGAAGAACCTGTTACCTCAGATAATTTAGCAGGCTTGCAATTTATTCGTGAGCATGTACAACCTGAAGTAAATATTGCTGCAGGCGAATATGGTTATAATCTTCCTTATTTCTATCACATGCTTAAAGCAAATGCCGTTGATGTTTTGCAGGCTGATGCAACACGTTGCGGAGGCATCACCAACTTTTTAAAAGCAGGCGTGTTGGCAGAAGCGCAACAGCTTCCATTCTCTGCACATTGTGCGCCGGCTTTGCATTTGCATGCAGCAGTGAGCTTGCATAATTTTTATATCGCTGAATATTTTTATGATCATGCAAGAATTGAAAGTATGTTGTTTGATGGTGTAATGCAGCCGAAGAATGGGCAATTATTTCCTGACATTTCAAAGCCAGGATTAGGATTAGCATTCAAACATGCAGATGCAGAAAAATATAAAATTTAAAAATAATTTTTAATGGATACAAATGCTGAAACAGTAGAACAAACAAAATCGATTGCTGCAACAAACGGTGTGTATAAAGAAGATCAATCCACACAATTCAAAACAAAATATGCCGAAGGTGTGGATGTAAAAAAATTAGAAGCCGCTTTAAAAAAAGCAATTGAAGGTGAAGTAAGATTTGATAAAGGTAGCCGCGCATTATATGCAACAGACGGTTCTAACTACAGGCAGGTTCCAATTGGCGTTGTGTTGCCCAAAACAAAAAATGATATTCTGAAAATTGTTGAAATATGCAGAGAACATGGCGCTCCGCTGTTATCACGCGGCGGCGGAACAAGTCTCGCTGGTCAGTGTTGTAATGTGGCAATTGTAATGGACATGACGAAGTATTACAACAAAGTGCTTGAAGTTAATAAAGAAAAAAAATTGGTAACTGTTCAGCCAGGCATTGTGCTGGATGAAATGAAAAAATCAACAGAGGAGTCCGCAGATTTAACATTCGGTCCTGATCCTGCAACACATAGTCATTGTGCTATTGGTGGTATGCTTGGAAATAATTCGTGCGGCGCACATTCTGTTATGGCTGCAAACGAAGGTTATGGTGCACGCACCAGCGATAACGTTCAATCGTTAAAAATTCTTACTTATGACGGTTTGGAAATGGAAGTGGGTGAAACAAGTGAAGAAGAGTTAGAACGCATCATTCAACAAGGCGGACGTAAAGGAGAAATATATAAGCGCTTACGCAATTTGCGCGATAAATATCAACAACTCATCAGGGAAAAATATCCAAAAATTCCACGGCGTGTTTCCGGTTATAATCTTGATGAACTATTGCCGGAAAATAATTTCAATGTTGCACGTGCATTGGTTGGTTCAGAAGGAACATGCGTTGTTATAACAGAAGCAACGATGAAACTTATGCCTAAGCCAAAACAAAGATCGTTGCTTGTATGCGGTTTTAAAGATGTGTATGAAGCCGGTTATCATGCACCAAAAGCTTTAAAGTTTAAGCCGATCGCATTAGAAGGTTTGGATGATTTGCTTATTGATTACATGAAGAAAAAAGGTTTGGATAAAGAAGATTTACCCTTGTTACCAAAAGGTAATGGATGGTTGATGATAGAATTTGATGGCGAAACAAAAGCAGAAAGCGATGCAAAAGCAATTGCTTTAATGGCGGAATTCAAAGTGGAAAAAAATGCACCGCACATGGTATTGTATGATACTGAAGAGAAGGAAAAAAAATTATGGGAGATACGCGAATCTGGTTTGGGTGCAACAGCATTTATTCCGGGCTTACCTGATAATTGGCCTGGCTGGGAAGACTCTGCAGTTCCTCCAGAAAAAGTAGGTGATTATTTGAAAGATCTAAAAGCACTTTTTCATAAATATGGTTACAAAGCTTCTGTATATGGTCACTTCGGGCAAGGTTGTATTCATTGCCGCATTCCTTTCGATTTAGAAACAAAAGAAGGCATCGAAAAATATAAAAGCTTCACTATTGAAGGAGCAAATCTTGTGGTGCAATACGGTGGCTCTATTTCAGGCGAACATGGTGATGGACAGGCACGTGGTGATTTGTTAGAAATCATGTACGGAAAAGAATTGATCGAAGCATTCAAAGAATTTAAAAGTATTTGGGATCTTGAATGGAAAATGAATCCCGGCAAAATTATCGACACTTATGGTCAGCTTTCAAATTTGCGGTTAGGAAAAGATTATGAACCGAAAAAAGTAAAAACACATTTTGCTTACGCTGATGATGAACACGATTTTTCACGTGCTGCTTTGCGCTGTGTGGGTGTTGGAAAATGTCGTCGTCATGAAGGTGGAACGATGTGCCCGAGTTATATGGTTACGATGGAAGAAAAACATACAACGCGTGGACGTGCACATGCTTTGTTTGAAATGTTGGAAGGCGAAGTGATCACCGATGGTTGGAAAAGTAAAGAAGTAAAAGAAACACTTGAATTGTGTTTGTCGTGCAAAGGTTGCAAAGGCGATTGCCCTGTGAATGTTGATATCGCAACATACAAAGCAGAATTTTTATCACATTATTATAAAGGGAAATTGCGTCCGCCATCTGCGTATGCATTTGGTTTGATTTATTGGTGGAGCAGGCTCGCATCAAAAATGCCATTCATTGCAAATTTCTTTTTTCATGCGCCGGTTGTAAGCAATGTTGTAAAAGCATTAGCTGGAATCGAACAAAAAAGAAAAATGCCACGATATGCTGAGATAACTTTTAAAGAATGGTTTTTTCAAAGGCAAAAATCAAAAGTAAAAATTCAAAATAAGCCAGCAGCTAATAGCCAACAGCTAAAAGCGAAAGTTATATTATGGGTTGATACTTTCAATAATTATTTTCTTCCTGAAACATTAGTGGCTGCAACGGAAGTGTTGGAAGCAGCAGGTTTTGAAGTGATCGTTCCAAAACAATCTATGTGTTGCGGAAGACCATTGTATGATTTTGGAATGCTGGACACAGCAAAGCATATGTTGATTGACATCATGCAAAAACTGCGTGAAGAAATTAGAAACGAAATTCCAATTGTCGGTCTTGAGCCAAGTTGTGTTTCCGTTTTTAAAGATGAATTGATGAATCTTTTTCCAACGGATAAAGATGCAAAGCGATTAACGAAAAATGTGTTTACACTCGCTCAATTCTTAGAGCAAAAAGCTCCTGATTTTAAAATACCAAAAGTGTTGCAGAAGGCAGTTGTGCATGGGCATTGTCATCACAAAGCCATCATGAAATTTAGAGCAGAAGACAGCGTGATACAAAAAACAGGGCTTGATGCAGAAATATTAAAATCAGGTTGTTGCGGAATGGCTGGTGGCTTCGGTTATGAAAAAGGCGAGCATTATAAAGTTTCAATTGGAGCGGGTGAAAGAGTGTTGCTGCCTGCTGTTCGCAAAGCTGCGGACACCACATTAATTATTGCAGATGGTTTTAGTTGCCGCGAACAGATTGAACAGGAAACAGATCGCAAGGCTTTGCATTTAGCACAAGTGTTGCAAATGGGTTTGCGTGAAAATAATCCATCAAAGTATTTGCCTTTGCCTGAAAAAAAATATGTTGATGGAATGAAGCTGAAAGATCCAAACAAAAAAAGAAAGATGATGATTGCAGCAGGCATCGCTGCTTTTGCAGTAGCAACATTAGTTGTATTAAATAAAAAAACTAAATAACGGAAAAATAAATGGAAAATGAATTTAAAGGAAAAACAGTTGTGATAACAGGCGCGTCTGCAGGTTTAGGCAGAGCAATGGCGCGTGAGTTTGCAAAGCATGGCGCAAACATTGGATTGATTGCACGCGGCATTGATGGATTGAATGCAGCGAATAAAGAAGTTGAAGAATTAGGTGCAAACGCTTTTATCGCTGTTGCCGATGTGTCGCATGCAAATGAAGTTGAAAATGCTGCAAGAAAAATTGAAGAGCATTTTGGTAAGATCGATGTTTGGATAAACAATGCGATGGTAAGTGTGTTTGCACCGTTTGAAAAAATTGAAGCAAAAGATTTTGAACGTGTAACAGACGTAACTTACTTAGGTCAGGTGTATGGAACGGCTGCGGCATTAAAAAGAATGAAGCCACGCAACAAAGGAACGATCATTCTTATTGGTTCTGCATTGGCATATCGTGGCATTCCTTTGCAATCTGCTTACTGCGGTGCAAAGCATGCCATACATGGTGTCTTTGAATCGTTGAGAGCTGAATTGATCAAAGAAAAAAGCAACATTAAATTAAGCATGGTGCAAATGCCGGCGATGAATACAACACAGTTCGGGTTTGTAAAAAGTTATCTTCCTAACAAACCTAAACCAATGGGCAAAATTTTTCAGCCCGAAGTTGCAGCGAGAGCAGTGGTTGATGTTGTGAAAGATTTTGAACGTGAATTGTATGTGGGATATCCAACAGTAAAAACAATATTGGGCAATACATTTTTGCCTGGCTTTCTCGATCATTATCTTGCTAAAACAGGATTCAGCGGTCAGCAAACAGATGAACCTGAATCACCGGATCGAAAAAATAATTTATACGAACCGTTGCCGGGCGATCATGGCGCACATGGTGAATTTGATGCAGAGGCAACGAACATAAGCCCAGAAACATGGATGGCAACGCATAAAAAAACGTCGTTCGGTTTAGCGGCTGCATTGTTAGCTGGTGTGTGTACGTTGATATTTTTAAACCGGAAATGATATTGGGAATGAAATTCAAATTACTAAACGCAGACAAGCAAAAAACCTATGCCATCATTTTAGAAAGTGGCGATGAAGCAATGGAATGCATTGAAACTTTTGCGAAGGAACAGAACTTAAAAGCATCACAGTTTAATGCAATTGGTGCGTTTAGTAAATTAACTTTAGGTTACTTCAATTTTGAAATAAAAGATTATATAAAAATTGAAATAAATGAGCAGGTTGAAGCTTTAAATATTGCAGGCGATATTTCTCTTTACAACAATAAAGTAAAACTGCACGCGCATGCAGTAGTTGGAAAGAAAGATGGTACTGCACATGGCGGTCATTTGCTGAAAGCAATTGTTCATCCAACATTAGAAATTATTCTTACAGAATCGCCAGCATATTTAAAAAGAGAGATGGATGAAGAAGCGCATATTCCGCTTATAAAAATTTAATATAACGATGAATTTTAAAACTGCACCTGGGGCACCCGGCATAAAAGCAAAATGGACATCAGGCGCTAAAGATGGCATAGGCAAAGCACTTACAGCAAACTCTTTTGTGAGTTTTACAATCAGTCATGGTATTTTAAATGAAGTGTATTATCCGCGGGAAGATATTGCAGCGATCCGCGACATGGAATTTATTGTTACCGATGGCGAGAACTTTTTTTCAGAAGAAAAAAGACACACGGAACATCGCACTGAATATATTAAACCCGGCGTTCCGCTTTACCAGGTTGTTAATACCTGTCTCGAAAAGAAATATCAAATAAAAAAAGAAATTCTTTGCGATCCGTTTAGAAATACGGTGCTTCAAAATGTTTCTTTCAAAACAGCCCAAAACACAAAGCTCAAATTATTTGCGTTGGTTGCGCCGCATTTGAATGATAAAGGCAATAACAACTGCGGATGGACAGGCGAGTACAAAGGCATACCCATGTTGTTTGCAAAAAACAACGGGCTATTTCTTGCAATGGCTTGTTCTAATAACTGGCTCAAACGTTCTGTTGGTTTTGTTGGAACATCTGATGGCTGGACTGATTTGCATCAGCATAAAAAAATGGAATGGGACTATACAAATGCAGATGGTGGAAATATTGCTTTAACGGGCGAAATAGATATTTCAGCAACAAATAATTTTTTGCTTGCAATAAGTTTTGGAAAAAATGCTGATGAAGCAGCCAATCAAGCAAGAGCAAGTTTGCTGGACGGATTTAAATCATCAAAAAAGTTATACATAAAAAGCTGGCAGGTGTGGCTTAAAGAACTGCATGATTTAAAAGGAAAAATTTTTAAAGAGAGTGCAAGTGTATTGCGTTTGCATGAATCAAAATCTTTTCCCGGTGGAATTATTGCAAGTTTATCTACGCCGTGGGGCGAAATAAAAGGTGACGATGATGACGGCGGTTATCATGTAACATGGCCGCGGGATTTAGTTGAATCAGCGGGAGGATTTCTTGCATTAAAAACTTACGACGATGCAGTGCGCATTTTAAATTATTTGATGAGCACACAAGAAGCAGATGGAAGTTGGTTGCAGAATATGTGGCTTGAAGGAACAGCAGATAAGAAAGGTATACAAATGGATCAAACAGCCTTGCCGGTTTTGTTGGTTGACAAGTGCAATGACTGCAAAATAATTGATGAAGAAAGGATGCAACGTTATTGGCCAATTGTAAAAAAGGCCATTGAATATTTAATTTTAAACGGACCTTATACACAGGAAGATCGCTGGGAAAAAAATAACGGTTACACGCCATTTACACTCGCTGTTGAAATAGCAGCATTACTTGCAGCGGCAGATCTTGCAGAACAGAATAATGAAAAAGATCTGGCAAATTATTGCAGGCAAACTGCAGATTACTGGAATGATAATATTGAGAACTGGTTATATGTAAGCGATACAAGCCTCGCAAAAAAATACGACGTAGGTGGATATTATATACGCATCAATCCTTATCATGAAATTCCTGCTTCGCAACTGGATGACAAGGTTATTAATCTTTCAAACAACAAAGATGAAAAAGGGAAAATTTTATTGAATGAATTGATTTGCGTT
>DASZUY010000259.1:0-4622 GCA_035547495.1 Parafilimonas sp.
GAAAGATATTTACAAATGTGTGCGCAATTAAATCTTGTTGTTA
The DNA here is from genome assembly GCA_035547495.1 of Parafilimonas sp. Classification (GTDB taxonomy): domain Bacteria; phylum Bacteroidota; class Bacteroidia; order Chitinophagales; family Chitinophagaceae; genus Parafilimonas. Next base: position 44 of record DASZUY010000259.1, read on the forward strand.
CAAATATTACAACCGCTGCGAATTTCTTTCATGCATTAAGAAGACAACTGGTTTGGCCATTCAGAAAACCGCTCATTAATTTTTCTCCGAAAGCTTACCTGCGTTATCCCGGTAGTTATAGTAAGATGGAAGAATTTACGAATGGAAAATTTCAGGAAGTAATTGATGATAACGCCGCAACTGATCCATCGAAAATTAAAAAAGTACTGTTGTGTACAGGTAAATTATATTTTGAATTAGCGGAAAGAAAAGAAAAAGATAAGCGCGATGATGTTGCGCTGATTCGCATGGAGCAAATTTATCCGTTGCCTTTAAAACAATTAAATGATCTCTATAAAAAATATAATAAAGCAGTATGGTTTTGGGTACAGGAAGAACCGTTAAATATGGGTGCGGCATCGTTTCTGCAAATGAATTTAAAAACCATTAACTATGGTGTCATAAGCAGAAGTGCGAGTGCATCAACAGCGAGTGGTTATGCAAAAGTGCATGCGCAGGAGCAGCAGCAAATAATTGATACAGCATTCAGCATATAATTTTACCATAAGTTGTAACAAGATTATCTTGCCTGCCCATTGAATAATTATAATCTCTGAAAAAATGATTCAAATAAAAGTCCCCGCAGTTGGCGAATCGATAAGTGAAGTGACATTATTAAAGTGGCTGAAGAAAGATGGCGAGTATGTTGATCGTGATGATGTGATTGCAGAATTAGAAAGTGAAAAAGCAACCTTTGAAGTAAATGCTGAAAAAAGCGGCGTGATAAAATTGATAGCGAAAGAAGGCGATACTTTAAACATCGGGGCTGTGCTCGCAAACATTGATGAAAAAGCAAAGCAACCCACTGCTGTAGCTGCTGCAACTGAAAATATTAATCAGTCAACATCAGCAAAAGGATTAAGCAAGCCGCAGGTTGTTACCGTTGAAGAACCTGAACAACCTGTGACAGCTAACCAGCAAGCCACAGCTAATGTTGAAGCAAAACCTGCAGGTAAAGGAATGATTGAATTGAAGGTGCCGACCGTTGGAGAATCTATCAGCGAAGTAACCTTACTAAAGTGGTTGAAGAATACAGGCGAACTTGTACAACGTGATGAAGTAATTGCAGAACTGGAAAGTGAGAAAGCCACTTTTGAAATGAATGCTGATGAAGCAGGCGAATTAAAACAAGTTGCAAAAGAAGGTGACGTTTTAAAAATAGGTGATGTAGTTGCAACCATCGATACAAATGTTGCAGTACCGGAGAAGCATTCAACAGTCAACGGTCAACAGTCAACAGAAAAGAAAGAGGCAGAAATTTTAAAAACCGAAAACAAGCAACCTGAAACGAGCAGTCAGCAACCGGCAATAACCGTTCAACAACCAAAAGCAACACCTGTTGCTTCTGCAATTATTGCTGATAAAAAAGTAAATCCTTCAGAAATAAAACCAACAGGAAGCAACGGCAGAATATTAAAGCATGATGTTTTAGAAGCATTATCGCATCCTGCAAAACATACGTTTAACAACCAGGAATTAGGTAGCCGTAATGAACGCAGGGAACGTATGAGCAACCTGCGTAAAACCATCAGCAAGCGATTGGTTGAAGCGAAGAATACAACTGCGATGCTCACCACTTTTAATGAAGTGGATATGAGCCGCATTATGGAAGTGCGCAAACAATATAAAGAAGCATTTAACAAAGCGCATGGTGTTAATCTCGGCTTCATGAGTTTTTTTGCAAAGGCATGTGCAATCGCTTTAGGTGAATGGCCTGCTGTGAATGCCTATATTGATGGCGATGAATTGGTGTATCATGATTATGCTGATATAAGTATCGCAGTAAGTACACCGCGTGGTTTAACGGTTCCCGTTATCCGCAATGTGGAAAGCATAAGCATGGCAGATATTGAAAAGAAAGTAATTGAACTTGCGGGCAAAGCAAGAGATAGCAAGCTAACCGCAGAAGAATTACAGGGCGGAACATTTACCATTACAAATGGTGGTGTGTTTGGCAGTTTAATGAGTACGCCGATAATCAATCTTCCGCAGAGTGCAATTCTTGGTATGCATAAAATCCAGGAACGACCAATGGCTATTAACGGACAAGTTGTAATAAAGCCGATGATGTATGTTGCTTTAAGTTATGATCATCGCTTAATCGACGGCAGAGAAAGTGTAAGCTTCTTGGTTCGCGTGAAAGAATTACTTGAAAATCCTGAGCTGCTACTTTTTAGTAAAGATCCAATGAAAGCGCTGCTTGAAATATAAGTTGGGTACATGTTGCTGAGCCTGTCCCGTTTCTACGGGATTGCATTTTCAAGTGAAGCGATTAAATGATTTTCTTTTATTGTTGTTCAAATAGAAAAAAGTAAGTACTCCAATTACAACAATTATTCCTGCAATCCACCACAGGTAATTATAATTTTCAGGTTGAAATTTAATTGCATCAGTATTTCCAATCAAGATCATGTTTGCCCAATAATAGGGTAATAGCTTATCGTTATCAGAATTATTTTGAATGAAATTAAGTTTCGCTTTTTGCAGCGCTTCATCTTTGCTCATGCCTTCAGATAAATATTGATTGAATTTTTCTGAAATGTTATAAATGGTTTGTTCATCCGCTTTCCATAATGTTGCTGCAACTGATGAAATTCCTGCGGTTGCAAAACCTCTTGCCAAACTATAAATACCTTCGCCCGTTGCATCCTTTCCTACGTTTGTTTGACAGGCACTTAATAAAATCAATTTTGTTGCGGGCTTATTTAATAATTGCAATTCTGATAAATGAATAACTGAATCATGCATATAAAGCACAGGTTCATTATCTGTTGTGTCTGCACGTGCGTGAGAAAAAATACTTACAATTGAATAAGATGAAACATACTTAAAGAAATTACCTCTTGTGGCATTTTGATTGGTGAACAATTTATCATTGTTGTAATATGCCGCAGAAGCATTTAATGCAATACCTGCATTTTTTAATTCTCTAACATCAAGATAAGAGGCAAATGAAACGGGTGCAAAACCAAGGAAATTTCCTGAAGCGGTTGGCGTATTAATTTGCTTCATTAAAAATCGCGCAGAATAAACATAACTAAAACTGTAATCATTCAATAAAAAATCTTTTCCATTTTCATCTTTACATAAAGCATCAAAAGGAATTATAATATTATCAGCGCAAATAACCACTCTCCCTTTTTGCAATTCTAAAGGCTGAAATATTTTTTTATAAATGGAGTTTGACAAATCTGCAAACAAATTATAATTGTTATTGAGCGCTTCTTTATTTGCGCATAATTGTAAGAAAGAGGAGAGTTGCTCTTTATCAAAATCTTTTTCTTCGAGGCGAATAAATTTTGTACTACTGTTTGTAATTGCTAAAGCATAAGTAACAGAATCGGCCATAAAATAATGCACAAAGCTTTGCTGATTTTTTTTAAGATAAGACTGTAAGTCTTGTAATGAAGGCACATCATCAGCATATTTGTATTGATAGTATGCAGGATATTTTTGTTCCAGTGATTTTATATATTGTTCAAACTCGCTTTTTGTGTTGAGCAATTGTAATTGTACTTCGCGAAATTGTTTTGAAGAATCGTTTAATGCAGAAAGCTTTTGTTCAAGCTCGATTATTTTAACCTGGAAGTTGTCTTGCTTTGTTGCATCTGCTTTTGATAAATATGAAGAAGCATTCAATTCATTTAATTTATCATTTAATAAAACCGCACGGCTTTTTTCCATAAAGAAAAAAGCAAGTGAGGCATTGTTATCAAGATAGCATGCTTCCAATGCTGTCGTATAAAAATCCCTTGTTTTATCACGCCAGTATAATTTGCTTTGTTCACCGGTTTGTTCATGCCGCAGTTGCGTAATAACAGAGTCTGTAAGTATGGCCGATTGAAGACAGGCTGTTAAAAAAGTTTTATCGTTATTGTTTTTATATTGTTGAAGAAGAAGATTGGTTTTGTCATTCATTAATACGACTACTAAATCTTTATTAGCAATGTTACTTAATTGTGCACTTGCAGGGTTTTTTTTAATATCATCATACAAGTTTATTCGCAGGTTGCTAAAACTATTTAAGAAAAAATTTGCTGCAACTGTAAGTTTTTTTTGAATAAGACAATTTTCACCAAGATTAATATTTGCCTGTGCAAGCGCTAAATTCTGATCAATAGCATCAGTAATTTTGGACGCATAAAACAAACTCCGTTTATAATATAATTCCGCATTATTAAAACTTTTATAATCATTCAAATAAAAATTCCCAAGATCGAGATAGTCTTTGGCTATTTGTGAGTAATCCTGCGTTGCATTTCGAACTTTAATTGATTGTTTAAAAAAATATTCAGCAGAGTCTAAGACCTTACTTTTTTCATAAAAGAAACCCAGAACCTTGTATGAAATTGACAACTCATAGAGATCGTTTATCTTTTCGGCAAGTCTAACCGCCGCAAAAGTTTCAGGTAAAACGGCATTCAATTTATTTTCAAAACAAAGTGCCTGGAGATATCTGTTTAGAAAGTATAAATAATAAGAAGAGTCTTTTTGATAAAGAGATAAGTTCATCCCTAATATACTTTCATCAATCACTTTT
>DASZUY010000260.1:0-10754 GCA_035547495.1 Parafilimonas sp.
GCATGCTGCGCCAATCTTTTATCGTTTATTGTTTTGCAAATTGAAAAAGGTCCGTATCATGTTGATGCAATTCTGCTGCTATGGTTGTTTGTAAAAAACTGGATGTTCTGCACGGTGAATGCGATTATGTTCGATATAAAAGATTATGCGCACGACTCAAACAAAGAATTAAAAACCTTTGTTGTTCGCTACGGATTAAGAAAAACAATTTATTTTATACTGCTGCCTTTAATTACCATCGGTTTATTTTCACTGGTAGCTTTTACAACTGCAAAACATTTTGGCGGTATCACAACAATAATAAATCTTGTTCCTTTTGTTTTATTATTGATGATTGCACGTTCCATGCTTCGCCCGCATTCAATAATGTATTATTTAGTTATAATTGATGGCGTGATTTTTTTAAAAGCATTGTGCGGTATAATCGGTATGCAGTTTATTAAATAATTGAGACGCTTCAGTAATAATTAATCTTTTTAAAACTCATACAAAACACTGCATCCTATTGTATTCAATTTGTCTTTTTCCATGCCTTTTTTATAAAATAAACCAATTGAAAATCCATGACCATTCCAGCTTTCGTTTGAAGAACCAATACGCACGCCACCCCTTATCATCGGTCCATAACTGGCGCCTGTAAAATCAGAATACTCGCTGCCTGAAATACTAACATGATAGTAACCAAAACCAACACCAAAATATCCTCCAAAATAACTTTCGGTTTCGCTTACAGATTTATAGCCCATGTTATAATCAAGCGCGGCGGCAAGGTCGTAAGCAAAAGAGATACCTGCATCTCCTCCGTAAGTATTTGATGCAATGCCAATGCCTGCTCCAACCGGCAAGCCAATACTTACAGATGAATTGCTGTTTTCAATAAAATTATATCTCGGAAAATAAGTAAGATTTGTTTGTTCCAGTGCGAAGGAGGATGTTTCGCCGGGACTTTTTAATTTTCCATATAAGGCAGAAATAGTTGCACCAGCACTATGCATAAATTCTTGAGAAAACGATGTTTGAAAAATGAAAAAAACAGAAATAGCTAAAACAAAAATTCTCTTAAGCATGTTGTTTGATTTAAAGTTTTATTAATTGAAGTGCTTAGGATACCAGACCGGTTGAAAGTTAAAGCAGCCAGCTTAGGGTAAATAAGCGAAGCAAAAATAAAATAAAAAATCATGCATCTGTTCTCAGATGTATCTTCTAATGTATTTTGTAAAATTGTTTTTTAAGCATGCCCAACAACTATAACAATATAGCAGGAATGTATGATTTTTTAAGCCGGATGGTTTTTCAAAAATCAATCGTAAATGCACAAACTTTTTTATTGTACCATATTCCTGCGAAAAGCAAAGTTTTAATTGTTGGCGGAGGCACAGGCTGGGTTTTAGAATCACTGGCAAAAATTCACGAAACAGGAATTGAAATAACCTACGTTGAAAAATCGGAAAAGATGATTGCATTATCAAAACAAAAAAATATAAAAAACAATACGGTTGAATTTATTAATACAGGTATTGAAGAATTTTCAACAGAAAAAAAATTTGATGTAATACTCACTGCATTTTTCTTTGATAATTTTTTGCCCGAAAAAATCGAAACTGTTTTTTTAAAGCTTGATCAATTGCTTGCAGCAAATGGCTTGTGGTTGTATGCAGATTTTACAAACAATAAAAGTTCAAAATGGTGGCAAAAGTTTTTGTTGAAGGCGATGTATCTTTTTTTTAAAATTACTTGTAATATAGAAACACAAAAGCTCACTGATATGTCGCCATATTTTTCTGCCAGTTATAATAAAACAGCAGAAGAACATTTTTATTCAAACTTTATTATAGCTGTAGTTTATAAAAGGAAAATGTAACTATTGCTTCAGCAAAACAATATCCGGAGATTGAACTGTATCGCTTACGTGTTGGGCTTCATCCTTCATCCAAAATCGAAAATAACTTGTATCATCCGCCAGTGAACAACCCTGAATGTTTGGTGGTTGAATTACACCATAGTTATAAGTAAAAACAAATTCTCCTTTTACATTTTTTGGAGCGGGGAAATCAGGTATCGCAAAACTATCAGTTCTTGATTGATCTGAAGGGCAAACCTTAGAAACTCTCTGCACCCAAATTGTATCAATTACATCGCCTTCTTTATCGGTAAACTGAAGCGTAAAATTTACAACAGAAGGCTGCGCAAAAACACTTCCGTTTACGCTTTCAAATTTCAGGGTGGGTGTTGTATTATAAGTATCTTTTGTGCAGGTAACAAATCCAAAAATAATCAGCGTAACTATCAGCAATTTTAATTTCATACAGTTTTATCTTTTCAATCAGCCACAATTTAGGCTCATTTCATTTCTTTGTAAATTTAAACAAAAGCGCATAACACTTAATTGTGAACGATTCATTTGTTAACAAAATTTTTCAGAAAGATATTTCTTTTAACGATGTTGCCTTAAACATCTTTTTGTATCAATATAACAATAACAAAGTTTACCGGCAATGGTGCGACATTTTAAAAGTGGAGCCGGCAAAAATAAATTCGCCTGAAGCAATTCCCTTTTTACCCATTTCGTTTTTTAAAACGCACCAGGTTATTTGCGAAGATGAAAAGTTTGAAACGGTTTTTGAAAGCAGCGGTACAACGCAAACTTCTAAAAGCAAACATTATGTAAAACATCTTGATGTTTATATAAAAAGTTTTACCAGGTGTTTTGAATTATTTTATGGCGATATAAAAGATTGGTGCGTCATCGGCTTACTTCCATCTTACCTGCAACAAAAAAATTCTTCGCTGGTTAAGATGGTTGATTCGTTAATCAATGAAAGCTATCATAAACAAAGCGGCTTTTACCTGGATGAATATGAAAAATTATTTTCTTTGTTGAAGGAGTTGGAAAATCAAAATCAAAAAACTTTATTGATTGGCGTAACGTATGCGCTGCTTGATTTTGCTGAACTATTCCCTTTAAAACTTTCATCAACTATTGTTATGGAAACCGGTGGTATGAAAGGCAGAAGAAAAGAAATTACACGAACAGAAGTACATGATATTTTAAAAAAACAATTTCAAATTGAGCAAGTGCATTCAGAATATGGAATGACCGAACTTTTATCGCAGGCATATTCAAAAAGCGATGGAAACTTTTATTGTCCGCCATGGATGAAAGTTGTTGTGCGTGATGAAGAAGACCCTTTAAAAATAAAAACAACAGGTCGTGGAATTTTAAACATCATTGATCTTGCAAATATTTATAGCTGTGCTTTTATTGCAACAGATGATGCCGGAGAAATTTTTGATGACGGCAGTTTTGCAGTGCATGGCAGAATGGATAACAGCGATGTTCGCGGCTGCAGTTTGATGGTTGTGTAATTACAATATATTTGCTGCTTTATAAATTGCTTGCAGTTTAAATATTAGTAGTTGATTTGAACTGAAAACTATAAGCAGTTAACTGCATAAGCCCGGGTGGCGAAATTGGTAGACGCACCGTCTTCAGGTGGCGGCGCCGCGAGGCGTGCTGGTTCGAATCCAGTCCCGGGCACATAATCCAATTCATTTTTAATTCAATCTTCGGCACAATTATTTCTGCAAAGCGAAAAAATTTTATGAAAAACCGCTCTCTTATTGTACTTGCTGCAATATTTATTTTCGCTTCCTGCAAAAAAGAAAATGATGTTTCTGAAAAAACTGATTCATCGTTTGTAACAGAAACAAATAACTGTACCGCTACTTTGGCGGATGCAGAAAACATTCAAATATTCCCAACAGATAATGCGTGGAATAAAGATATTTCTGCTGCACCTGTAGATTCAAACAGCAAAAAAATTATTGCGAACTTTTCTTCTTCAGGTTTGCATGCTGATTTTGGCAGCGGCAATTGGGATGGCGCGCCAATCGGTATTCCATATGTTGTAGTGTGCGGCGCGCAACAAAAATATCCTGTTGTTTTTCGCGCAAATAATTATGACGGCAATTACGGAAATGAAAGTGATAAAGGTCCGTATGCTATTCCATTAACTGCACCCATTGAAGGAAATGGTAGTGGAGATTCGCATGTAATTGCTGTAGATAAAGACAATGGAATTTTATATGAATTGTATAATGCAAGCAAAAAATCAGATTATTGGGAAGCTTCTTCAGGCGCTATTTTTAATTTAAACAGCGATGCACTTCGACACAATGGTTGGACATCTGCTGATGCTGCGGGCCTTCCCATTTTTGCAGGGCTTGTTCGTTATGAAGAAATTAAAAAGGGAGTAATTGATCATGCTATTCGCTTTACTTTAGAAAACAGTAATATTAAGCCTGCCTTCATCTCGCCCGCAACACATAAAGTAAACAGCACAGGAGGCAAATATGCTTTGCCATTTGGTGCAAGAATCAGACTGAAAGCAAATTTTAATATCAGCAGTTATTCAAAAACAAACCAAATTATTTTAAAAGCCATGAAAAAATATGGCTTAATGCTTGCAGATATTGGAAGTAATATGTACATCAGTGGTGCACCGGATGCGAGATGGAGTAATGATGATTTGCATAAGTTAGGAAACATAACAGCTAATAATTTTGAAGTAATTCAATTCAATCATAAATAAAAAAATTCACTAACGATTTACTCACAAACAAAAACACAATTATGAAAATTTCACATCTTGCTGTAGTAAGTTCTTTTCTTTTGTTTGCTGCTTGTAACAGCAGCTCCAATTCAACATCTTCAACAGATTCATCAATGATGGATAGCAGTATGAATATGACTGATACCTCTAACATGATGAGCGATACAAGCCACATGATGGGCGATACATCTGCTATGAACATGAGTATGCCGATGCAGATGTGTGTAATTAAAAAAGATGATAAAGTTATGATGATGGACAGTGGTAAAACAATGCCGTTGGATAAAACAGTTACAATGGACAACGGAACCAAAGTAATGAAAAATGGTGATTATGTAACTGCAGATGGTAAAAAAATGAAAATGAAAAATGGCGATTGCATTATGAAGGATGGCTCTGTAACAACTATCGATAAAATGAAGATGTAAAAATAATTTTTGATTGATAAAAGGCTGCTTCTAAAAAAGCAGCCTTTTATTTTTTAGCGCCTGCATAAAGAAAAAAATATCTTCGCCGCACTGCTAAAAATTTTTTATGAACGATTGGAAAGAATATCAACAAAAAAATAAAGACCGTTTTTTAAATGAATTGATTGAACTGTTGCGCATACCAAGTGTAAGTGCACGCAGCGAGCATAAAGATGATATGTTGAAATGTGCAGATGCAGTAAAACAAAGGTTACTGGATGCAGGTGTTGATAAAGCTGAAGTTTATAAAACAGAAGGTCATCCAATTGTGTACGGAGAAAAAATTATTGATGCAAATAAACCAACCGTCTTAGTGTACGGACACTATGATGTGCAGCCGCCTGATCCGCTGGAACTCTGGCACAGCGGACCTTTTGACCCGGTTATAAAAGATGGAAAGTTATATGCACGTGGTTCTGCAGACGATAAAGGCCAGGTGTATATGCATGTGAAAGCTTTTGAAACAATGGCAGCAACCAATTCACTTGTAACCAATATAAAATTTATTATTGAAGGCGAAGAAGAAGTGGGAAGCCCAAACCTTGCAACATTTGTAAAACAACACAAAGATTTATTAAAGGCAGATGTGATTTTGATAAGTGATACATCAATGCTTTCGCTTGATACACCAAGTATGGATGTTGGTGTGCGTGGTTTAAGTTATATTGAAATTGAAGTAACAGGACCAAACCGCGATTTACACAGCGGTGTTTATGGTGGCGCTGTTGCAAATCCTATTACCATTCTTGCAAAGATGATTGCAAGCTTGCATGATGAAAATAATCACATCACGATCCCTGGTTTTTATGATGATGTTGTTGAAAGTACTACTGCTGAAAGAAAGCTGATGGCAGAAGCACCTTTTGATGAAGACGAATACAAAAAAGATTTAGGCGTAAAAGAATTATGGGGCGAAAAAGGTTATTCAACAAACGAAAGAACAGGTATTCGCCCAACACTTGAAATTAATGGCATTTGGGGCGGATATATGGGCGAAGGTTCTAAAACCGTACTGCCATCAAAAGCGCATGCAAAGATCAGTTGCCGCCTGGTGCCGAATCAAAAAACAGATACAATAACTGAATTGCTTATTAATCATCTTAAAAAAATTGCGCCGGCTTGTGTTGATGTAAAAACAATCATCCATCATGGTGGTGAACCGTACATGACGCCCATTGAAAGCAAAGGTTACAAAGCTGCTGCAAAAGCAATTGAAACGACATTCGGCAAACAACCGATTCCCGTTCGTGGTGGTGGCAGTATTCCTATTTGCGCATTGTTTGAACAAGAGCTGGGCATCAAAATTATTTTTATGGGCTTTGGTTTAGATAGTGATAATCTTCACAGCCCAAATGAAAAATATGATCTCGCCAATTATTACAAAGGCATTGAAACGATCCCATATTTTCATAAATATTTTGCGGAAATGTAGTTAGCGCATATTAATGATGAGATATAAAACGTTTTTAGTAGCAGTGCTCTCCGGCTTCATTCTTTCTAATATAAATTTTTTAAGTTTTATATTTATCTACTATAATGAGCGTACTCAGATCATTTGCTTACCTGCTGATTTTACTAATATTTAATTTTATTTTTTGGGGATGTCAAAAAAGTATCAACATCGATTATACAAATGATACTACCAATATCGATTCAACCATAAACTATAGCAATTTGTTCACGGTATCTAAAGGAACCGGAGAAGACAGCGGACAAATATTACTCGACTTTAATACACCAACCACAGGCGTGTTAGCTATTTTAGATCAATCGGGAAAAGTTTTGAAAATAAAAGATGTTGCTTTAAACGTTGACAATTTTCAGAAATGGAAAATAGATGGAAAAACAAGATATACCTATTTTCAAACAGATGGAGAATCAACCATCGACAGTGTACCTGGTACCGAAGAGGGTTACGAGATCATCTGCGATTCAAATCTCAACGAACTAAAACGCGTCAGTTTATTACCATATGGAAACGTCGATACATCTGAATCTTCTAAAATTGATGTGCATGATTTTATATTAATTGATGATGATCATTACATCGTTGAAGCATATAGAAGTGAAACGCCATCTAATATTCCCGACAGTCTTCATCCGGCTGCAAATACAAGAGTGGTGGCATGTATTATACAGGAAATAAATAATGGACAGGTTGTTTTTCAGTGGCATGGCACAGACTATCCTGAATTTTATGGAACAAGCGTAGAAAACAATACTTTTTCAGATAGTACCAAAACAATGGATTATATGCATTTGAATTCGATATGCATCGATTCTTCAGACAACAATCTTATCTGTTCATTTAGAAATTTAGATCAAATAATAAAAATCAATCGCACAACCGGTGAAATAATGTGGCGCCTGGGCGGAAAAGGAAGTGATTTTGTTTTAGATGAAAATGAAAACTTTTTACGGCAACATTATGCAAGAATTTCAGCCACAGATCATACACTGATGTTTGTTGACAATGGTGAGGCTAAAATAAGAGCATATAGTCGCATTCTTGAGTTTCAGTTAGATGAAGGTAATAAGCGTATCACATCATTTAAGGCTTATAACATTCCTGATAACTTTATCCAATACGCAGGTTCTGTCGAAAAAACAAATGATACCTACTTTATTGGCGGAGGCTCTGCAAAATATGCATTACAGGTTAATTATAATACAAACCAGGTTTTATTGCGATTAAATCTAAATTATGCTAGCTATCGTTGTTTAAAATATAACTGGCAATAAGCCGATAGTATTTTTACGGCTACATCTTCCACCATTTTTTATCCGGATATAATTCATCAATCACAACCGGCTCACCAATCATTGGCGTTGTAAGTTTTATTTTTAATTCATCAGCTTTAGCAGAAACACGTTTTATAGGTTCATCCCATGCATGCAGCGAAAGTGAAAACTTTGCCCAATGCACCGGCATTAAAACTTTTGCACGCAAATCAATACAGGCTTGTGCTGTTTCTTCAGGCAACATATGTATATTATGCCATGCTTTATTGTATTGACCGCATTCGAGTATTGCAATATCAAACGATGAAAATTTTTCGGCGATCAGTTTAAAATGATCACCATAACCACTATCTGCACCAAGAAATAAATTATGATTGTTTGTTTGCAAAACAAATGCAGACCACAATGTTTTATTTCTTGTAAAACTTCTTCCTGAAAAATGACGGGCTGGCACTGCAGTTAACCTCATATCATCAAACAAAGCTTGTTCATTCCACCAATCAAATTCTGTAACCTTACTTCTATCAAAACCCCAGTATAATAAATGTGATGCAACACCAAGCGATGTGCAAACCTTTTGTGTTTTTGAAATTAATTGCTTCACCGTTTCATAATCTAAATGATCGTAATGATCATGACTGATTAATAACACATCGATCTCAGGCAAATCTTCAACCGTATAAACATCGGTGCCTGCAAAACTTTTTGTTGTAAAAGAAAACGGAGATGCATAACCTGAAAAAACAGGATCAATTAAAATATGTTTTCCATTTATTTTTATTAAATAAGATGAATGACCAAACCAAACAATAACTGGCGAATCATCCGGAAGATTCTTTAAATCTGTTTTTACAGATGGCAGCGGTTTGCGAGGTGCGCCGTTTTTCTTCGTCAAAAATTTCCATAATATTTTTGTTGAAGATTCGCCGGTGAATAATTCTGTTCGTTCTAAATTTTTGAAACTGTTATCACGATAATTAGAAGATGCTTCAACTTTTCTTAACTCATCATCTGCAGGCCGTTTGCCAAAAGTTTTTAAAATCATGCGCAAATGTAAACTGCGAGCTTAACGCAATATTCGTTTTCAAATAAATAAACTATGCTTTCTGCATGTTCAGTCCAATTAATCCGGCAACTATTAAAAGCATAGATACAATTTGTGTCCAATTCAGTTTTTCATTAAAGAAATAAATACCTGCAACCGCTACAAGCAAAGTACTGGTGCCTGCCCAAATTGCATTAGCAATTCCTGCCGGTAGTTGTTTTAATGCAAGTGTGAGAAAAATAAAACTTACAGCATAAAAAATAATAGCGAGCAATGCATAATATTTTTCTTGAAAACCATTAGATAGCTTCATAAAAATGATAGCCGCTGTTTCCGCAAAAATTGTTACGATTAAAAAAATATATCCCATTTAAAAGAAATTTAGTGCTGTATTTTTTTATGCCAGAAGATATAAGATACGATGCCGGGAATTATCCAAATAAACATGCCAAGTACGGCCGGATCAAATTTTGGGGCAGCTGCAATGCCCGAATAAAAAGCTCCTGTCAAATCGAAAAACAAACCCGCATAAGCCCATTCTTTTACTGTTCTGTTTAACCCTGAAATTAAAATGGCAATAATGCCGATGAATTTTGCGTAACTAATGAACTGGATAAAATAAATTGGATAGCCAAGTCCATCATGAAAAATTTTTATAGTTTGTTCTGTAGGTTTAAAACCTCCGTAAGTCGCGAATAACATTAGTCCTGCAAAAATGATAGTAGCAATCCAATAAATGATGTTGATAGTTTTAGTTGACATAATGATGTGTTTACTATTTATAAAAATTCATCAAATAAATATAAATGTTTTAAAGATCTAACGCAATGCTTATCGCCGTTATATGAGATGTTGACATCCCTTAAAAAACAATTCGTAAAATTGCAAGAACTCTTTACACTCACATTAAAGCATTATTAAAGAAAATGTTTTTTCTTAATAACTACTATTATTATATCATCATTGGGTTGCAAATCATCTGCGTAATTCACTGTTTGCGAAAAGGCACACAAACGATGTGGATATGGCTGATTATTTTTCTGCCGTTGATTGGTTGCATTGCTTATATAATTATGGAAATGGTTAACAGGAACAGCATGCAGCAAATGCAATCAGGAATGGGAAATATAATCTACCCTTCCGGCAAAATTAAAAAGCTGGAAAAGCAACTTCAATTTTCTGATACATTTAATAACCGCATCATGCTTGCAGATGCCTATCTTTCTGCAGGCGATACCGATAAAGCCATACAACTTTACGAAAGCAGTTTAACCGGCGCCTTTAAAGAAAACGAACATGTATTTATTCAGCTTGTAACGGCTTACTATGAAGTGCAGCGATATAACGATGCAATAAAAGTTGCAAGAAAAGTGTATAATAATCCTGCCTTTCATACGCATGGTCATGTGCTGTATGCAATGGCGTTAGATAAAGTTGGTGAAGCAGATTTAGCGGAAAAAGAATTTAATACAATGAAGGGCAAGTATTCTTATTTTGAAGCAAGATATCAATACGGTCTATTCTTAATTAATAAAAATCGCGCCGGTGAAGCGCAAAAGATTTTTACCGATATGGTGAACGAGTTCTCTTACTTAAGTTCATTTGAAAAAAGAAATAACCGCATTTGGGTTAACAATGCAAAACAGGAGCTAAAAAAAATAAATTTATCTTCAGCAGTAAATTAGTTTAGGCTGGTTTAAAGAATCTCATTCCCGGAAATATGAGCGCTGAATTTTTAAAACATTTTTGATCATTCATTCACTATATATATCATCAGCGGGAAAAGATTCTGATTGAAGCGTTACTGGTTCTTCAAATTCTTTTCCACAATCGAAGCAATGCCATACCTGTTTTACGCCAATTGCATAACTACCGAGCAGCCATGTA
>DASZUY010000261.1:0-2206 GCA_035547495.1 Parafilimonas sp.
TAATGCCAACGCCTTTTGGTCCGTGAAATTTATGTCCTGCTCCGTTTACAAAATCAACAGGCGTTGCGTGAAGATTGAAAGGGAAATGCCCAACAGTTTGCACCGTATCGCAATTAAAAACTGCGTTATACTTTTTGCATAATTCACCAACGGCATTTATATCTGTAATGTTTCCAATTTCATTATTGGCATGCATTAATGTAACCAATGTTTTTTTATTGGATGAAGAAAGCAATCTTTCCAAATCATTCAAATCAATATGACCATTTGGTAAAACTTTTACAAATTCAAGCTCAATATTTTTTTGATGATGTAAATGTTCAACTGTATGTAATGTTGCATGATGCTCTAACGGAGAAGTAATAATTCTTTTGCAACCCAAATCATTTATGGCGGCGCAAATTGCCATGTTGGTGCTTTCGGTTCCGCCACTCGTAAAAAATATTTCACCGGGATTTGCACCTAAAATTTTTGCAACTGTTTTACGCGCATTTTCAACAGCTAATCTTGTTTCTCTTCCATAACTATAAATAGATGAAGGATTGCCAAAATGCGTAGTGAGATACGGCATCATTGCATCCAGCACTTCTGCATCGAGTGGTGTAGTTGCAGCGTTATCAAAATAAATTCTCATTTTAAAAAACTTTCAGCGTAACGAAAGCTGCGAAGGTAAAAGCTATCGGGTTTAAAAATGTAATTTCGCGCAAACATTGTGATTTATGTGGAAGAATAATATTTTAGAAACGATAGGAAACACGCCGTTAATCAAGCTGAATAAAATAACAAAGGATTTGCCCTGCACTGTGCTTGCAAAAGTGGATTATTTTAATCCCGGCAATTCAATAAAAGATAGAATGGCGCTGAAAATGGTAGAAGTGGCAGAGAAAGAAGGCAAGCTAAAACCTGGCGGAACTATCATTGAATGTACCAGCGGCAACACGGGAATGGGTTTGGCATTGACTGCATGCGTTAAAGGTTACAAATGTATTTTCACTACTACAGATAAACAGAGCAAAGAAAAAAGTGATATTCTAAAAGCTGTTGGTGCGGAGGTGATTGTTTGTCCAACCAATGTTGAACCAGATGATCCGCGCAGTTATTATTCCGTTGCACGCAGATTAGCAAAAGAAATTCCGAACTCGTATTTTTTTAATCAGTATGATAATCTTGCTAACCGTTTGGCGCATTATGAAACAACTGGTCCTGAAATTTGGGAACAAACAGAAGGAAAAATTACGCATCTTGTTTGCACTGCAGGAACTGGCGGAACAATTACAGGTACTGCAATGTTTCTAAAAGAAAAAAATCCAAACATACAAGTGTGGGCGATTGATGTGTATGGTTCGTTGCTTACAAAATATTTCAGAACAGGTGAGGTTGATATGAACGAAGTGCATCCATACATCAGCGAAGGTTTTGGTGAAGATTTTGTGCCCGCAAATTATGATATGAGCGTGATTGATTTATTTGAACAGGTTACAGATAAAGATGGTGCAATAATGGCGCGCCGCATTGCAAAAGAAGAAGGCATTTTTATTGGTTATAGCGCAGGCAGTTGTTTGCAGGGATTGATGCAATTAAAAGACAAGTTGAAAAAAGATGATTTAGTGGTTTGTATTTTTCATGATCATGGCAGCAGGTATGTTGCAAAAATTTATAATGATCAATGGATGATGGAACGCGGTTTTTTAGACGTAAAAACTTTTAAAGACATTGTAAATGCAAGAATTGAAAAAAAATTAGTAACCATCACGCCAAAACAAACCGTTGCCGAAGCTGTTGAACTGATGAAAAAATATGACATCGAAAATATACCGGTGATGAATGGTGAAGGACCGGTTGGTGCAATTAGTGAAACAGGTTTGTTTCAAAAAGTTTTTGATCATCCTGAATTAAAAGAAGAAAGTGTTGAAAGCATAATGGAGAAAGCTTATCCTGTTGTTGAGTTTGATACTCCGGTTGAACGTTTGGGAAGTTTAATCAATAAAGGAAATGGTGCTGTATTAGCAAAAGATGAAAAAGGAGATTATCACATCGTTACTAAATATGATGTTATTCAAAGTTTGGCCAAGTGATATAGAAAACAAATTCATCTGGCATCTCACATCTTGCTTTCAATAAAACACAATCGATGATAACTAATGTAAAAATTATTAAGACTGATATTCTTTCTGATAACTGGTATATTTTAAAAAAAGTAACTTAT
>DASZUY010000262.1:0-4701 GCA_035547495.1 Parafilimonas sp.
TGTCTGTATTATAATTTCTTATTTCACCCAACGGCAATAATGTGCCGCCAATATTAAACTCAGCATTTTCGTTTGGCTCGCGCACATCTACCAAATTAATTTTTTCACCTGCATCCAAACGTCTTTTTAATTCTTCAACTGAAATAGTTTGCATAATGATTATTGATTTTCTTGTGATTGATTGTTTGTTGTATCACGCACAGGTGGCGTTGTGCTTATCCAAATGTCCATTAACTGACCCGGTCTTATATGATTATGCGCTGTAGTTCCATCGGGCATTTGTGTCATTGCTTCCGGGTTTTGTTTTACGATGTATGCATTTGCTGTATCCTGAATTGCACCATTTGCAATTACAACACCTAAACTAATTTTATCACCGGAAAGATAATCCTTTGCCTGGCTAACAGTAAATCCAACAAGATCAGGAACGGTAAGTTCTGTGTTGCCTAAACCATTGCCCAGTACAAAATCAATTGCAGTTCCAACAGGAATTTTTGTACCGGGTTCAATTGTATTACCATTATATTTTTGATCTTTCACTGCATTGCGTGCAATATCAGGCGTGTAACTTGTATCACCCAATTTCAAACCAAGACTTTGCAAATACATTTGTGCACTGCGAAAAGAATATCCGCGTAAATCAGGCATTTCAATTAAAGGTGGTGTTGAACGATTGATAGTAAGATAAACAGTTCGATTAATTTTTACCAGTTCATCAGATTCGGGTGATTGTTTTACAACCGCAAGCGGAGCAAGCGAATCAATATAAACTGAATCCTGCACCGAAACTTTAAAACCTTCTTTTTGTAAAAACGATGTTGCCTCTGCAAGCGATTTTCCGGCAACTGATGGAACTCTTATCGTTTCGTTATGCCGGGTAATAGAATCAAGTGAAGCAAAAAATATAAAAATAATGAGCAGCAATAACGCAACTGCTATTAAAAGATTCACCAAAAAAGAACGCTGTGTTATAAATTTAAACATTGTGTTTGTTGAATTATTAATTAAAGCATTCTTCAATTAGTGCTGTATAAAATTCCTGTAATGTCCAGCCGTTTGCTTTTACTTGCTGCGGAACAATGCTTGCTGCGCTTTGTCCTGGCACTGTGTTTACTTCAAGCATAAATGGCTCGCCTATCTCTTCATTATAAATAAAATCTATGCGCACAATACCGCTGCAATTTAAAACTGAATAAATTTTACGTGCAGCATCGCGTACTTTTTCCGCAATTGAGTCTTCAACTTTTGCAGGTGTTATTTCTTCGCTTAAACCTTTATACTTCGCTTCAAAATCAAAAAAATCTTTTTTAGAAATTACTTCCGTAATAGGAAGTGTGGTGATCTCTCCTTTAGTTTTAAAAACACCAATTGTAAATTCTCTGCCTGCTATAAATTCTTCAATTAAAACCTGGTCGTCTTCTTTAAAAGCTTTTTGTAAAGCAACACCAATTTCTTCTGAAGGTCTGTTCACTTTACTCATACCAATACTTGAGCCGCCATTGTTTGGTTTTACAAATACAGGAAATTTGAGCTTATTAAAAATATCTTCTTCATTAATTACATCGTTGCGAAAAATATGCAATGATTTTGCAACATTAATTCCTGCAAATGCTGCTACCGCAACCGTATATCTTTTATTAAAAGTTAATGCTGATGTTGCGGCATTACATGTTGTATATGGCAAGCCGATGCAATCAAAATAGCCCTGCAATTTTCCGTCTTCACCAGGTGTGCCGTGAATGCACATGAGCACTGCATCGAAACTTATTTTTTTATTATTAGCGGTTATTGAAAAATCATTTTTATCAACAGATATATTTTCTTCGTTTTCATTTTTATAAAACCAACCTTCGGGCGTTATATCAATTACATAAACATCATAGCGGTTTCTGTCAACATTATTATTAACCGTAATTACACTTTGATAGCTTATTTCAGCTTCGCTGCTATAGCCGCCGGTGACCAATGCAATTTTTTTCTTCATTATAAAAATATCAACGCAAAGAAAACAGAAATATGTTTATTGTGAAAAGAATTAACGCTTACAAAAAAGGTGAAGGATTTAAAACCTCCACCTCTGTTAGCGGGAAATATCACCCGCTGTAAAACGTTGCAACAAGCAACTGTTATAGAATCCGAAGGTAAAAAATTTTTTGAATGCTAAATATGCATTCTTTCTTTTTTTGCCATCAATTCTTCAACCGTTTCGCGATACATTTCATCGGGCACACAACAATCTACAGGGCATACAGCTGCACACTGCGGCTCTTCATGAAAACCCTGGCATTCGGTGCATTTGTTTGGCGTGATGTAATACGTATCAACCGCCAAAGGTGCGTTGCGTTGTTCAGCATCAACAACAGTTCCATCCATCAAAGTAAAACTTCCTCTTACACTTGTTCCATCAGAAATTGCCCATTCAACGCCGCCTTCGTATATAGCATTGTTCGGACACTCCGGCTCGCAGGCGCCGCAGTTTATACATTCATCAGTTATTTTAATTGCCATACTTATTTTTTTATTCTGATTATACTTTTGCAGTAAAATTAAGGACTAATGAATATAAAAGAGCGCATTAATTTATTAGTAAGGCTTGGTGATTATTTGTTGATGAACACTGATGAATTGAAATTGGTGAAAGAAAACGCACGGCAACAAAATCCGTGGTTTACAAATGAGTTTGTGGATTTAGCTATTAATAACATCACTGAAAATTTTTTGCAAAAAGATTTGCTCGAAAGATGGGTTGATGATTATGGGATTGAAGATAATATTCAGCCAAAAAAAGTTGGAGTTATAATGGCGGGAAATATTCCGCTCGTTGGCTTTCATGATTTTTTATGTGTATTTGTAAGTGGTAATAAAGCGATAATAAAGCCTTCGTCGAAAGATGAAATTTTGATAAAACACCTTGCCGGCAAAATTATTAACTGGTATGCTGAAGCTGCTGATTATATTTTGTTTGCAGAAAATTTAAAAGGCTGCGACGCATATATTGCAACTGGCAGTAATAATAGCGGAAGGTATTTTGAATATTATTTTGGAAAATACCCAAACATCATTCGCAGAAATAAAACTTCTGTTGCAGTGCTAAGCGGAAATGAAAGTGAAAGCGAATTAGAATATTTAGCGGATGATATTCTGCAATATTTTGGAATGGGTTGCAGAAATGTTACGCATCTTTTTGTTCCGCAGAATTACAATTTTGTTCCGCTCTTAGATGCATTAAAAAAGTATGATTACTTTAAAGATTTTCATAAATACAAAAACAATTACGACTACCAGTTGGCGCTGCTAATTTTAAATCATAAGTTTTATATGTTGAATGAATCAATCATACTAACAGAAAATGATAGTGTGTTTGCACCGGTAAGTCAATTAAATTATTCTTTTTATACCGATGTAAAAAATGTTGAAGAAAGTTTAGCAGAGAATGAAAACATTCAATGCATAGTTGGAAAAAATTTTGTTCCTTTTGGTAAATCACAATCGCCGGTGCTTACAGATTATGCTGATGGAATTGATACAATGCAATTCTTAAAAAAGTTACCTCAATCTTAAAGTGAGTTATAAAAACACAAATAAAGTTGAACACTATTATTTTCAAAATATCTTATCATAGTTTAGCATTATGAAAAAATTTTTCCTTCTTCTTATTATTGCTGCAAAACTAAATACAATCCACGCACAGGATGTTGATACAATTCCACCTTACGAAAAAGATTCTTTGCACATTCCTTCTTTTACTGTTTTACAAACGGACAGTGTTTTTACCAACGATAAAAAAATTCCAAACAATAAACCGGTTGTAATTGTTTATTTCAGTCCCGAGTGTGGTCATTGTCAAATTACGGCAGACGAATTCAGTAAGAAGATGAAAGAAATGAAAAATATATTTTTTGTTTGGGTGAGTTATTATCCGTTACCCGAAATAAAAGAGTTTGCAAAAAAGTTTAACCTGCAACAATTTAATAATATTATAATAGGCAGAGATCCTAACTATACAATTCCATCTTATTTCCGTGTAAAGTTTACGCCGTTTATGGCGGTGTATAATAAAGAGCATCATCTTATACAAACTTATGGCCAAGGCACAGAAGCAGATACGCTGATTAATTTATTGAAAGAGGAATAATATTATTGGATAACGGTTATATCAAATGTTAGTGCTGATACACTAATAGATGAAAGTGTGCTTACAAAAGCAACAGTAATAGTGTTCGTTGCATTTACATAGCTGTATGCAATAACTAGCCCACCTGGCAAACTGCTCTGAGGATTAATAATAACTGAAGCACCCGTATTAGCGCCTGTAACAGTAATAGTTTTTGTAGCAGTAGTTCCTACACCGGAAATAGTAAATGCGCTTATAGTACCAGTACCTTTAATAATATTAGTTAATATTGTTCCTGAACCACCTAATTTAAAGCTGCCGTTTGCATTGAAAACTTCACTGCCTGATGCAGAAGTTGTATTAATTAACAAAGCACCACCTTGCGTTAAACGCATTTGCTCAGTATTATTCGTTTTAAAAACCAATGATTTTGCATCGGTGGTTCCCAGGAAATTAGATGTAGTTGTTCCTGTATTGCCATTTAAACTCCATGCAAGACTTGAAGAGTTTGTCCATGTAGGGGATGTTCCTGTACCGGCAGAGGTCAATACATAACCCGAAGTTCCCGCTAGCCCACCTGGCATAAA
>DASZUY010000263.1:0-15509 GCA_035547495.1 Parafilimonas sp.
AATTCGATTGCTTCTTTGCATCCGTTTGCAACAAGCTGTGCATTTTCTTTTCCAAAATTTTTAATGATCGTTGTATAGGGATTGTCGAGCAATGTATTTAAGTGCGCCGTTGTGCCACCTGTTGTGCCGAAACATAAATTGTATGCTTCAAACACAATGCATTTTTTTCCTGCTTTTTGTAACAATAATGCAGTCGTTATTCCTGTAATACCGCCCCCGGCAATGGCAACATCATACATTGTTTGCGAAGGAGTGTTTTTAGGTTCGTATGCATCAGCAGTGCCTTGCCATAAACTTATAGTTGCGCCATCTCTGTTGATCATGAAATAATTTTTTAATTGATTGATTAGCTGAAATTATTCTCAGATAATCTTAATCTTTCCAAAAAGCATTCCAATGAAAAACAAGTAAATAATTTATGATTTAGGCAGAAGAAATTTAATGGAAATGATGGATTATGTCAATTAATAACCTGCCGCCATACCATCTTTGCGCGCGTCCGATGCGCCAAAATACACATGATGTTTTGCATCAAACTGAATACATTGATAGCCGCCAAAATTTCCCGGCGTGCCTGCAGCAACTTTATAACCCATATCAAGTAAAGCGCGAATTGTTTCAAAAGAAAATCCTGATTCAAGATAAATTGTTCCTACACCTTCGCTTGTTTTTCCTGTTGGTTCAGATGAACCTTGATGATCTATACGCGGTGCATCACCTGCTTCCTGGTTATTCATTCCAAAATCAATCATATTCATCAACACTTGCACTTGTCCTTCGGGTTGAAAGCTTCCGCCCATTACACCAAAGCTCATATAGGGTTGATCATCTTTTGTAACAAATGCAGGAATGATTGTATGAAACGGGCGTTTATGCGGAGCGTATGTATTGTTCTGTCCATCCTGCAATGAAAACAATGCGCCGCGATCCTGCAGAAAAAATCCAAGACTATCTGGCATTAAACCAGAACCAAAAGCCTGGAAATTGCTTTGAATAAGTGAAACCATATTGCCTTCATCATCAGCAACAGTTAAATAAATTGTTTCACCACTTTTTAAAGCTTCGTCATCGCCAGCAGTAATGTTTGGATTGGCTTTTTGCATGTCGATTAATTTGGCGCGTTCTGCAGCATATTTTTTTGAGATAAGTTCATCAACCGGAACTTTTGCAAACTGCATATCAGCATAATATTTTGCACGGTCTTCATATGCCAAACGTTTTGCTTCTGTAAACAAATGAATATGCTCGGCACTGCCATAACTTATTTTACTGAAATCAAAATTTTCAAGAATGTTCAACATTTGTAAAACCGCAATGCCTTGACCGTTTGGTGGTAATTCCCATACACGATAACCGCGATAAGTTGTTGATAAAGGTTCAACCCATTCGGAAGTATGATCAGCCAAATCTTTTGCATTAAGATAACCTCCATTCTTTTTCATGAATGCATCGATTGCTTTTGCTATATCACCTTTATAAAAAACATCTCTGCCGCCATTGGCAATTTTTTCAAGTGAGTTAGCGAGTTGAGGATTTTTAAACACTTCGCCACGTTGCGGTACATCGCCATTCGACATAAACACTTGTTGTATGTTGGGAAATGTACCGGACATTTTTTTCAGATCCTGAAAATAAAATGCAGCTTCGTCAGCAACAGGAAAACCATTGCGTGCGTAATTGATGGCATAAGATAAAATATCTTTCATTGCAAGTTTTCCAAACTTATCATGCAATTGAAACCATCCATCCACACAACCGGGAACAGAAACACTTAATGCGCCTCTTATCGGAATAAATTGCTCTCCATTCTTCTTTAAAATATCAAGCGTTAAATTATACGGCGATCTTCCTGACGCATTCAAGCCATATAATTTTTTTGTTTTTGCATCATATACAATCGCAAAAAGATCGCCGCCAATTCCATTCATTTCAGGATCGGTAACACCAAGCACTGCATTGGCTGCAATTGCAGCATCAATAGCGTTACCGCCTTTTTTTAAAACATCAATTGCAGCTTGTGTTGCAAGCGGATGACTAGTGCAAGCCATTCCATGTTGTGCCATAACAACCGAACGTGTAGCAAAACTTTTTCCTGTAAGACGATCTTGCGAATAAGATTTTAAATTGAATAAAATAAAAAGCAGCCAAAAGAAAACGAAGAGTAATTTTTTCATACGCTTGTTTTATCAAGTACCGTTGAAAGGTAGCTACAATTTAATTTAGTAAGTTGAAAATTTATGGAATCAAATCAACGCATTTACAAATTTATTTTCTTCATTTCATCAACTGCAAAATTTGCGGCTCTTGCAGTTAATGCCATATATGTGAGTGATGGATTTTGACAAGCTGTTGAAGCCATACATGCACCATCTGTAACAAAAACATTTTTTACATCCCAGATTTGATTATTGCTATTTAATATAGAAGTCTTCGGATCTTTTCCCATTCTAGCAGTGCCCATTTCATGAATGCCTAAACCCGGTGCCTGACCGTTATCATATGCTTCAATATTTTTAAAACCTGCACGCTCTAACATTTCACTACCGCTGTCCAAAATATCGCGCAGCATATTCAATTCATTCGTTTTGTATTCGCAATCAATTTCCAATTCCGGAATACCCCACGCATCTTTTTTCTCTTTACTTAATGAAACTTTATTTTCATAATAAGGCAAACATTCGCCCATGCCTGTCATCCACATATACCAATCGCCCGGCTCTGTCATTTGCTCTTTTAATGATGCACCGATCGTATCATTCGTCACATTTCCTGTTCCTCTTGAACCACCAGCAGCGATGGCAAAGCCACGTGTAAAATCTTTTTGTTTATCATTATTGACATTCCTGTATCGGGGAATATAAATGCCTGTTGGTCGCCTTCCGTAGTAATACGAATCCTGGAAACCATCATAAGATGCTTCCAGATGTCCGCGATAATTATGATCCATTAAATAATGACCGAGCACATCATTTGTATTTCCCAAACCATTCGGAAATTGATTGGATGTTGAATTCAATAACACTAATGTTGAGTTGATTGTACCAGCATTTAAGAAAATAATTTTTGCGTAATACTCGGTTACTTCTTTTGTATTTGCATCAATTACACGCACACCGGTTGCTTTGTTTTTGTGTTGATCGTAGATGATAGAATGCACAACAGAAAACGGACGCAACGTGAAATTATTTGTTGCTTTCGCAGCAGGAATGGATGCAGAAACACTGCTGAAATATCCTGCAAACGGACAACCTCTTGCACATAAATCTCTGTATTGACATGGACCTCTTCCATTCAATCCTTTAGAAAGGTTCGCCGTGCGTGAAATGATCACATGCCTGTTCGCAAAATTTTTTTCTGTTTGTTCTTTGAAATATTTTTCGATGCAATTCATTTCCATCGGCGGCAAAAATTCTCCATCAGGCAAATGCGGAATGCCATCTTTATTACCACTGATGCCGACAAATTTTTCAACATAAGAATACCAGGGCGCAATGTCTTTATATCGAATCGGCCAATCAACACCAACACCTTCTTTTGCATTGGCTTCAAAATCCAAATCACTCCAACGCTGCGTCCATCTTGCCCACATTAAACTTTTACCACCAACCTGATAACCACGCACCCACGCAAACGGTTTTGTTTGTATGTAAGGATGCTCATGATCTTTTACAAAAAAATGTTGCGTAGCTTCTGTGAATGCATAACACTGGCTGATGATCGGGTTTTCATCTTTCATCTTTTCTGTCAATGCATCACGGTGTGGCAATTCCCATGGCGCTAATGTTGCCGTTGGATAATCTTTGATATGCTCAACATTTCTGCCACGTTCAAGCATTAAAACTTTCAAACCTTTTTCACATAATTCTTTTGCAGACCAGCCGCCTGTCATGCCTGCGCCAATTACAATTGCATCAAAAGTATTTTGTTCAACACCTTTTGAATTAATGTTTGGAATGCTATCGTTGTTATTGCCCATTTTAGAATTTCTGATTTCTGATTTGTTGATGGCTGATTTATCACCATCCAAAAACTTTGCGCACGTATTCGCGACTTAGTTTCCAATCTTCACGCACAGCATTTTTTGGCGGATCATCAAACGCTAATTCAATTGCTGCTTTGCCATTGTAATGAATATCTTTTAAAGTTTTAGCGATGGCAGGAAAATCTGTTACACCTTCACCAACATATTCTGTCCATTTTCCATTTGCATATTGATCGCGGATGTGCATGTACACAATTTTATCAGCGTATGTTTTAATGAACCAAACAGGATCAACACCTGCACGCACTAACCAATTTAAATCCGGTCCAAGTTTTATATCCGGAATTCTTTTTAGCGTTCCTTTCAAATCATGCAAGTTATTGTTCACTTCAAATGTGTGATTGTGCAGATTAGGTGCAATTTGATTTTTATCACACACTACTAAAATCTTTTTCAACAGCTCCGCCTGCGCATCTAATTCATCTTCTGTTTTTACATGACCTGCATCGCCAACTGTTAATCCCATCATTGAACCGCCGATTGTATGTAACCGTTCAGTTACTAATTCTATATCGTCTAAAATTTTTTGTTGTTGATCTTTATCCCACATATCACCGTAATAAGATGTGCCAACAACAGGGAAATTGTATTTATGAATAAGATCATTAAATCTTGCAACAGCATCATCGTGCCGCAATAAAACTTCCATCACTTCAACACCTGCAAGTCCTGCATATTTTAAATCGCTAAACACATCGTTGAGAATCGGTGTGCAATCCCAATCCGGAGGATAGCGGCTTGCATACACCCACAAATGCGCATACACCGGGACTTTATTCTCGTTAAAGAGATCGTTTCGCCGCAACATCAATCCCGCTGTTAATGCGGATGATGTTTTTATAAAATTTCTGCGTGATTGCATTATTGATTTTTTTCATTGTTCTATAAACAGGAAACTCCTACGGAGTGTTTTAAATTCATATCCGTTTTTACAAATAGGATATTCCTACGGAATTTTAATTCGTTTCATTTACGATTTGTTATAAACATTCTACAAACAGACAACTCCTACGGAGTTTCCTTGTAAGCAGATCATTCCTACACAAAATTTTAGAATTTAATCCAATATTATAAAAGCTGTTTCAAGAAACAAACTCCGTAGGAGCATTCTGTTTGTAACAAGTATAAACGGTTAATGGGCTCCTGCGGAGCCTCCTGTTTCACTCAAAAAATTCAAACAAATATTTTTCATCGAATGCTATTTCAAATTTTTCTAAAAAATCCAAATACTCTTCTTTAAATGTTTTTCTTCTATGATGTTCTTCCTGGTTCAATATATATTTAACTACATTATCAATATGCGAATGTGAATAGGAAAACACACCATAACCTTCCTGCCAGTTAAATTTTTCTTTACACCAACCTTTCCCATTAATAAACTCGTTGCTTTCTACTTTAATTTCTTTTACAAAATCTGATATTGATATTACCGGTTTAAATCCAACAAAAATATGAACATGGTCAGGCATACAATTTACAGCAAGCAATTTTGCTTTTCGATGTTGCACAAGACCTGTAATATATTTATTCAACTCTTCACGATGTTCTTTAACAATTAGGTTTTTTCGATGTTTTACGGCAAAAACAAATTGTAAATAAATCTGTGAAAATGTATTTGCCATGATGTTGAAATTTGTCAGGGCGCTCCTAACGGAGCGAATGCATTTATTTATTCATTCTATAAACAGTGAACTCCTACGGAGTTGTTGAATTACCAACTATTTTAAATAGCATCTTCATTTTTTATTGCTTCGAAGAAGCCTCCTGTTTATAGAACGAATAAACGTTATAAATTAACCTGGCTCCTGTGGAGCCTCCTTTTATTTATCCGGTAATGCAAACGCAACATAACTATCACCTGATTGTGTTCCCAACTTGCCGCCACCGCATGCTATAACAATATACTGCTTACCGTTTACTTCATACGTTGCAGGCGTTGCAAATGCTGCAGCAGGCAATTTTGTTTGCCATAAAAGTTTTCCTGTACGTTTATTATATGCTCTGAACATTCCATCTTTTGTTGCACCAATAAATAATAAACCACCTTTTGTAACAACAGGTCCGCCATAATTTTCACAACCCGTATTTGCAGGTGCCCCGGGAAATTCATTTTCACCAAAAACATTTTTCCAAACGTAATCGCCGGTGTTTAAATCAATCGCATTTAAAACACCCCATGGTGGTGATAATCCGGGCGCTCCGGATTTTGTATAAAATTTATTGTAACCGGAAATTTCATACGGCAATATTCTGAACGAATCGATTGCTGTTAATTTAGATTCATATTTATTGTTTGCTTCAGAAGTTAAATTCAATACATAATACGCGATGGCTTCTTTGTCCATTTCTGGAAGATGTTGAAACGAAGGCATCATTCTTCTGCCGGCATTAATAAAACTGATGAACTGATCTTTATTTAATTTTTTATTGATGTCAACAATTGATGGATAATTGTTGCCGCCACCTTTTCTATCTGCGCCATGACAACCCATACAATTCGCCTGGTATAATTTAGGACCCGCATCTTTAAATGTTTGCGCATGTTCTGCAGGATTGATATCAAACATCTGCAGTATCCACGCCATTTGATTATCGTTCGTATAAAGAATTCCTGTTTCAGGATCAACTGCTGGTCCGCCGTATTCTGCGCCACCATCAAAGCCCGGAAAAATGATTGTGCCTTCTTTTGATTGCGGTGTAAATATGTGACCCGTATGCACAGTGCCCAACAATTTCACAACTGAATCATATTCTGTTTTTGATAAGTAAGGATTAACATCTTTCTGCGTTAACGATTGCCGCACAAAAGGTGCAGGTTTTTGCGGGATAGGTTGCGTGGGGGATAATTTTTCACCAATTAAATCTGTAACTGTATCCTGCGGTGTTTCAACAACAGGAAATAATGGATTTCCATTATCACGATCAAACAAAAAAACAAAACCCGTCTTTGTTGTTTGTGCAACTGCATCAATCTTTTTTCCATCATGATTAACCGTTAACAACACCGGCGCAGATGAAGGATCATAATCCCATGTATCGTGATGCAAATATTGAAAATGCCATTTCTCTTTTCCTGTTGCTGCATCCAATGCCAACATGCAATCTGCAAACAAATCTGAACCTTTTCTTTTTCCTCCATAAAAATCCATCGATGCAGAACCAATTGGTATATACGCAATGCCGCGTTTTTGATCGATCGTCATGCCCATCCAATTATTTGCACCACCAGTATATTTATATGCATTGGGATCTTGCCACGTTTCATAACCTGCTTCGCCGGGATGTGGTATCGTATGAAATTGCCAAACAATTTTTCCTGTTTGCGCATCAAATGCACGAATATCTCCCGGCGCTGCATCCATGCCTTCGCTTACACGCGTACCTGCAATAATTAAATTTTTATAAACAGATGGTGGAGATGTTTCCGTAACAAATAAATCTTTCACATCATCCATCTGCAAGCCTTCATGCAAATCAACTTTACCGCTATCACCAAAACTGTTTATGATCTTTCCGGTGTTTGCATCCAAACAAATTAAATAAGGACCAGCCGCATAAAATATACGCTTATCATCTTTGCCATCAGTCCAATATGTAACACCACGATTATTATTTAAGTTGAAGTGACCTGCTTTATTTTCAGTGATGGTATCGTAAGGTGAATAAACCCATTTCTGTTTCCCGGTTGCGGCATCAATGGCAAACACTTTCAACATCGGCGATGTACAATACATCACGCCATCAACAATAATTGGATTGCATTGAATTTGCGAATGCGCTGCTGTATCATCATCGCCTGTATGAAACTCCCATGCAACCTGCAACTGCGCAACGTTGCCTGTATCTATTTGCGTTAATGAAGAATATTTATTTCCGTTTGAATTGCCGGTTGCTTTTTTCCAACCGCTATATTCTGCTTCATCAGTATTGTTATTGTTTTTGCAAGCTATCCAAACAAGCGCAACGATTACAACTGCTGATATAATTTTTAAAGATGAAATTTTATTCATTAGTCATTTTTATTTCTCATTCTAATTAATAGCCCGGGTTTTGTTTTAATGCAGGATTTGATGTTAAAACAATTTGTGGAATTGGAAATAACTCATAATGCTTATCCGGATCCTGTGCTTTATCCCACCATGCCTGTTCAAATTTTCCAAAGCGAATCAAATCTTCTCTTCTAAACATTTCGTAAGAAAACTCACGACCGCGTTCATTCAATAATTCATCCATCGTTAAACTTGATGTAGTGTATTTTGCCGTTGGCCAATCTGCTTCAGAAAAATCTCTTTGGCGAACCTGGTTTACTAAATCTACTGCTTGTTGGTTAGCTGCATTACCATTCAATCGCATTAAGCATTCTGCTTTCATCATTAATATATCTGCATAACGAAATACAACCATGTCGTTATTCATATTTACAAAACCGTTGGGACCGTAATTACCATAATTAAATTGAACTTCGTATTTAATATTGATTGCGCCTTCATCGTCTGTTGCATTGGTTAAATCACCAATTTTTGGTGTTATTACCAAATCATTTCCGCTCCAGTCGGGTACCGGTTTTGTTTTGCCATTTGAATTAACATAAGTTTGAGGACCAACAATCCATTGATTAATTCTAGCGTCATTCTTTTTATACAAATCATAAAACGATTCCTGTGTACTTATCTTTCGCCAACCATAATCAACATCATAAGTGCCGGGGTTTGAAGAATATTTATAAACGATTATGTTTTCATGAATATTCTGTTCAATAAAATTGAAGTTTAATGCATTGTTTGCATCAAACGGAACTACATAAATATTTTCATTACTGTTTTCATTATTTACTTTAAAAGGATCATTCCAATGTGCATCAAGCGAATATTTTCCTGAATTAATAACCGCATCACATGCATCAATGCAATCCTGCCAATGCGCTGTTCCTGTAATTGCTTCCGCATTCAAATATAATTTTGCAAGTAAAGTGTACGCAGCAGATTTTGTAAAATGTCCATACCAATAGTCATTGCCTTTTTCACTTAAATCCGGAATAGCTGCTTTTATTTCGCTCTCGATAAAAGTGAACACTTCCTGCGGTGTATTATTTGGAGGATTTACAACGCCCACATGTTCAACAATAGGAACATTGCCAAACTCTGTTAATGCCCAATAGTAATGTAATGCTCTAACCATTCTTACTTCAGCAATCATTTGCTCTTTGCTTACAGGTAAGTTTAATGTACTAACATCAACGTTTTGAATGTTGTCGATAAAATTATTGCAATAGCCGATTGCCTGGTAAAGATCTTGCCATTCAGTAAGTATCCACGGATCGGGCGAAGCCCATGTGTGCTGATGAAAACGTATCCATTGCCCGCCCTGGTCAACATAATTAAACAACACAGGCACGCAAGCTTCATCAGTTACAAATTCAACGTCCTGGAAATGCACCTGGTAAATATGTGTTTGAAGATAACTGTAAGGCAATACATAAGCCGCCGTTACCTGGTCGGCGGTTTGATAAAAATTGCCAGGCGTGTCTTCACTAAATACTGTTTCATTTAATTTTTTTGTACAACTGAAACTGATTATCGTTACCAGAAATAAAAACAGTGCAGCTTTATAATAATTTATTCTTTTCATAATGTAGATCATTGAAAAATTAAAAATTTATATCAACACCTAAAGTGAAAACTCTTGTACTTGGGTAATAATCATAATTAGATTCCAAGCCCGGCCCATCATCTGTTTCTGAATTTGGATCTTGCGGATAATAGTTGATCTGCAACTCAGGATCGGTACCTGAAAAACCAGTAAGTATTAACAGGTTTGATGCTGTAGCATATAAATGAATATTTTTTACATACAGAGAATTTTTTACCGAAAATGTATACCCAACATTTAGGTTTTCAACTTTTAAATAAGCACCATTTTCAACATAATAACTTGAAAATATCGGCACATCATTCAGGTTGTTATACAAAGCAGTTGTGAAGAGATTGTTTCTTGAATAATTATTCAGGTTTTCATGAAACATTCTTTTAGCGTTCACCGCTTTAAAGCCTGCTGCTCCTTTTAGTAAAAGTGAGATATCGAATTTACCAATACTGAAGTTGTTTGTTAACCCGTATGTAAATTTTGGTATGCTATTGCCGAGGTATTGATAATCTTCTGGTCCCAATTCATCTCTTGTAATTGATTTACCATCACTACTCTTAAATCTCCATTTACCGTTTGAAGTTATTTTATCAAACACTGGTCCGTAAAAAACAGCTACCGGTTCACCTGGTGCTAATCTTTGTATTGGATTATCTTCCTGTATGCGCGTAACATCAATTGCCGATCCATGAAACTGATCGCTTGATACAGAAATTATTTCGTTTTTATTATAAGCCGCAGTTGCAATAAGATTCCATGTAAAATTTCTGTTGTTTATCAACTTTGCATTTAACAAAAGCTCAATGCCTTTATTATCCATCACGCCAGCATTCGCAAAAATATAAGGTTGTATTTGAGAAGGTAATTGTGCCGGATAGTTGCCAATAAGATCTTTTATTCTTCTGTCATAAACATCTAACGAACCGCTCAACCAACTATCCTTAAACAAACTAAAATCAACGCCAATATTTGTTTCATACTTTGTTTCCCAGCGCAACATTGGATTTGCATTAATAGTTGGACCATAAGGCAACACCCATGTACCGCTGCCCGGCGTACCTAAATAACTATCTTGTTGCCCATTATACAGGGGCCCTATTGTAGCAAGAGACTGATAAGGATTTAACGCGCCCTGGTTACCTGTAACGCCATATCCAACACGAAGCTTTAAGAATTTAACTATATTAGAATTTGCTAAAAAATCTTCTTTACTTAATACCCAACCTGCAGAAACTCCGGGAAAATTTCCCCATTTATTATCAGCACCTAAAACGGATGCGCCTTCTCTTCTTATGCTTGCATTGAATAAATATTTTTGTTTGTAATCGTAAATCACTCTTCCAAAAAATGCAAGTATTGTTCTTTCATCTGCATAGCTTCCTATAAAAACTCCACTCCTGTTGAACCTTGGATCATTTGGATTAAGATTATTTAAACCAATACCGGCGCCGAGATTATTGTATCCATAAGCATTGGTAAGAAAGGTATTATTTCCCGCACTGAAGCCTTCATCAAAAATATCCTGGTAAGAATAACCTGCAATTGCATTTAAATGATGATCACCAAAAATTTTATCGTAGCTAAGCGTTGTTTCAAGCACATTATTGGTTGTATTATTTTCTGATCGCGAAGCCTGACCATTCGTATTATTTATTTGCTGGAAGTAATCATTTAAATCTGAAAACGATCCATCCAGAACATCATTCTTGGTTAATGAGTAAGTAACGTTTGCTGTTAATGTTGGCAGAATATGATATGCTGCATTTACAGTTCCTAAAAATCTTTTCTCTTTTGTGTTATATGTATTCTGATAAATGTTTGCAACCGGGTTCCACATTAAATGAAAACCTGAAGGATCGTTGTGTTCAAAAAAAGTTCCGTTGTCATTATATATTTTATAAGTTGGATTTTCATTTAAAGATTGTGCTATTGCACCATAGTTTGCAAAATCTCTTGTATCAAATGAATTAACTACTATCATTCCAAATTCAAACTTATCATTTAGCGCTTTTGTGTTTAAACGAAAAGTACCATTCACAAATTCCCTGTTCGATCTAAGGTCTATACCCTGTACATTACGATAATTTACCGAGCCATAGTAAGTTGTTTTATCGCTACCGCCACTTATAGAAAGATTGTGCGAATGGCTTATCGGTGTTCTTGTTACTGCTTTAAACCAATCTGTATTTCCACCCTGGTCATCAACAGTAAAACCATTTTTCTGGCCTAATTGTCTATACTGATCTGCAGTAAGCACATCGTATTTTTTTGCTATGGTTGATGTTGTAACATAGCCGCTGTAATTCACCTGCGCAGCGCCGGCTCTTCCTTTTTTTGTTGTAACGATAATTACACCTGCAGTAGCACGGGAACCATAAATAGCAGCAGCAGATCCGTCTTTCAATACATCAATAGATGCAATATCATTCGGTGCAATCGTTTGTAAATCGCCCCCGGGAACGCCGTCAATTACAACCAACGGACCAGCATTATAACCAGTAGCAGTTGCAGGTCCTCGCAAAGAAAAATCAGCACCGGCGTTAGGATCGCTTCTATCAGTATTACTCAAAGAAAGTCCTGGCACTTTACCTGCAATTAGAGTTATTGGATCATTAATCTGACCTGTATTAAAATCTTTTGCACGTACTGTTGAAATGGCTCCTGTAACTGTTTCGCGGCTTTGTGTGCCGTAACCAATTACAACAACTTCATTCAACGAATTATTTGCGGGCTGTAATCGAATTAAAACAGAATTATTGCCACTTGCATTTACTGTTACATTACTTACAGCATTATCATAACCAACATACGAGGCTGTTAATGTGTAGCTGACGCCGGTTTGTAATTTGGAAAAAGTAAATAACCCTTTTTCATTGGTAGTAGTTGTAAAACTTTCTTTCGGGTTAAAACTCGTAGCATTAACCGTTACACCAAATAACATTTCACCGTTTTCATTCATAACAGTTCCGGTAACTGGCGCGGTGTTTTGTGCCGCTAAGTGCATGCATAAAAGCAAGCTGCTAAAAAGCAGTAACGCTTTGCATTTTGTTAGAGTAGTCTTCATTGATTGGCGTATTTAAAAATTTTAATAATTATTGCTGATGTTTTGATACTATAAATTCATCGTCGCTCTTTATTACATCAAGATTGTTCATTTGCGAAATAGCATTCAGAATAACAGAAAGCGAATCTGTTTTTGATATTACGCCTGTAAACCTGATGCTGTCTATTGCCAAACTATCATAGCGTATTTTCACTTTATAAACAGCAGAAAGCTTTTGCATTACTTCCGGCAATAAACTATTTGAAAAACTTAATTCATTAGCAGCAGAATCTTCAACAGGTTTCTTTGCTTTCGCTACATTGTTTTCAGGTGTACTGTTTGTACTATTTATTTTACCAAGTGTAAGCAGAGCCGTTTGTGTATTAAACTTCATTTGCTCACCGGCTAATAAATAAACATCATCTTTCCAGCCTTGTATATTTTTTGTTGCATGAATTACAACTTTACCCTGGTATAATTTTACGCTGATCGTATTTTTACCCGTTATTTTTTTAACGCTGAATATTGTTCCCAACGCTGTTGTTGCAAACGAACCTGCGTACACTGTAAATGGCTTGTGCTTATTTTTTGTTACATGAAATTCAGCTTCACCTTCTAAAAAAATATCTCTCTTATTTACAGGAAAGGGAACATCATATTGCACAGTTGATGCAGGCGAAAGTTGTATAACAGAACTATCTTCTAAAACAACATCCAAAATCTTATTCGTTGTGTTAGCAATAAATCTGTGTTCTGTTTTTGGCTGAACCTTAGCTGTAATTACAGGCTTTTCTATTGATTTTTGTTGCGCATAGAAAAACCAAATTGCAGATGCAACAATTATTAAAGATGCAGCAACAGCCGTAGTACGTTTTATTGCAACAATTAAGCGCGCCTGCTTATTTTTCTTTTGAATATTGTGCCATGCTTCTTCCCAAAAGTCTTCGGGCATAAACTCTTTTCCTGTTCTTTCCCACTCTTTAAGGCTTATGTATTTTTCCAGCACATCAGGATTTGCTTTAAGAAATAAAGCAACTTCTTTAGCTTCCTGTGGCGTACAATCTTTGCGAAAAAATTTTTCTATTAATTCTGGATTCAACGTAAAAAAATATACTGTTATACGTTGATGAATGTGAAATTCCTACGCCTTTAAAATCTTTTTAAAAAAATGTAATTATAATAAAAATGAGAAGGTACAATTCTGCGTTGCGCAAATACTTCAACGCTTTGGCAAGATTATTATCAACTGATTTAACAGGTATCTGCAACATTTCAGAAATCTCTTTGTAAGAATAACCTTCTACGCGGTGCAGTTGAAAAACTTTTCTGCGTAGTTGGGGCATCTTAGATAAAACATTTTGCAACCGGGCTTCGGTATCAAAACTATAAATGTAATCGGCTGCCTGCTTTTCATCGGTTCTCGCTTTAATGCTTGTTTTAATTTTATGCTGCTTGCTTTCTTTTCTTAAATAATCAATAAAAACAGTTCTTGCTATATAGAACAATTGTTGCTCGGGCAAATAATCTGCACTCAAAGATTTTCTGTATTGCCACAATTTAAAAAAGGTGGTTTGCATTAAATCTTTAGCCGCTTCAACTGAATT
The DNA here is from genome assembly GCA_035547495.1 of Parafilimonas sp. GTDB lineage: Bacteria > Bacteroidota > Bacteroidia > Chitinophagales > Chitinophagaceae > Parafilimonas. The sequence continues at coordinate 14,333 of DASZUY010000263.1, forward strand.
GGTTTTCTTTAAAAAGTAAGCCAATAATTTTTCTTTGTTAAGATGATACAGTTCTTCAAATGCGGCGGCATTTCCTTCTTTAATTTCATCGATCATGTTACACAAGCAATTTGTTCGCGAGGTAAATCTACAAACTAATTTTATTTGACAATCTCAATAATTTTCCTGCTGCATGAGGAAAAAATATTCTTAGCACGTATTACTAACATTTTGCATGAAGAAATTATACAGCTCTATATTTTTTATTTTTTTATTGCTTGATGCGTCGGCATCTGCTATAATACTGCATGCAAAAAATGCCACCGTTTGGCTGCCGCAACAAACGATTAACGGAAGTGTTTCAGGTTTAAACACAAAAAAACTAACAGTGCATTTTAATGATTCAATATTTTTTGTTTCTGCAGATGCGCATCAACATTTTACCATTTCGCTATTATTAAAAAATAAAGTAAATACAATTTGGGTTGAAGCGGGCAGCAAACAAAATCGTACAACATCAGACACAATAAATTTTATTCTGGGCTACCAGCCATTGCCGTTGGTTGAACCATTTGCAACCGTAAGCGGAAATGAAATTCATCTTCATGCAAGCATAAAATCGAATCCTTATAATTTGCGGTTATCTTTTAAATGGATGGATGATAAACGTAATCCATCACACACAAAAATTATAAATCAAAATGATAGTAATGCAAGATTGATTTTGCCTGCAACAAAAGGTGATTATTATTTTAATCTTATTGTATCTGCTGGAAATGATAAAGTAAAGTTTCAAACACTGGTTATACGATCAGACAGCATTCATTGCTTCAACATAAAAACAGATCATGCCGGTTGGATTGATCATGCTGTTATTTATGAAATAAGTCCAAGTGTATTTACAGAAAACATAAACTACGACAGCATTACAGAAAGATTGCCGGAGCTGAGCACGCTTGGTGTAAACACAATTTGGCTGCAACCGGTTTATAAAACACATAAAGGCTGGCAAGGTTATGATGTTACAGATTATTTTTCGCTGCGAAATGATTTAGGAACTGAACCGCAACTGCAACATCTTATTTCAAAAGCAAAAAGTTTGCACATGAAAGTGTTGTTTGATTTTGTCGCTAATCACACATCAGATTTTCATCCATATTTCCGGGATGCTGTTTTGCACGACAGCGATTCGCATTAT
>DASZUY010000264.1:0-19389 GCA_035547495.1 Parafilimonas sp.
AAGACGTAGAATTTTTAAAGAAATTCGTAAATGAGCAGGGTAAAATTTTACCGCGCCGTCTTACAGGTAATTCTTTAAAATATCAACGTAAAGTTGGCGATGCAATTAAAAAAGCGCGTCAAATGGCGTTGATTCCATACGTAACTGATTTATTAAAATAAGATGCTGCGGGCTACGGGCAGTGAGCTGCGAGAAAGCTCATAGCTCATAGCTCATGGCTTATAGCTAAAAAAATAATATGCAGGTAATATTAATACAGGATGTAGATAACCTGGGCGCAGCCAATGAATTGGTGACTGTTAAGAATGGTTACGCACGTAATTTTCTTATCCCGGGTAAATATGCGGTTGAAGCGAACCAGTCAAACAAAAAGCATCTTGAAGAGCGCATGAAAGTGCAAAAGAAAAAAGAAGATGCAATGCTTGCTGAAATTAATAAAGTAATCAGTGTGCTGAAAGAAAGCCCTTTAAAAATTGGTGCTAAAACCGGAACAAGCGGCAAAATTTTCGGCAGTGTTACTTCATTACAAATTGCGCGTGCAATACGCGATCAGAAAGGTTATCAAATAGACCGCAAGAAAATATCTATTACTGATGAAGTAAAAGAATTAGGTACCTATAAAGCAAATATCGATTTTGGTAATGGCAATAGCACCGAAGTTGAATTTGAAGTTGTAGCAGAATAATTTCTTCAACAAAAAAATTGAAGCTCCGTAATTTTTACGGAGCTTTTTTATTTACCTCGCTCTAAGAATTTTTTGTTTAGCAACTGTTTTACCGTTTTCGTCTGTTAATCTTAAAACATATACACCTACTGAAAGCGTGTTCATGTTAACGGTAAATATTTGTGTTCCTCCTGTAACAGAAACCTTGCCTGTTGTAATAAGCTTACCTGTGATATCAAATAATGCATATTGATAAGCCGCACCCGTTGCGTTATCAATTTCAAATGTTGCAAGGCTGGATGTAACTGGGTTTGCATATACTTTAAGCGCAAAATTATTTGAAGGCATGACACTGCTGTCTCCATTAAAGGTTACATTGAATGAAGCTTTCGTGTTACGCAATCCATCAAAGTACAAAAGATATTTGTGTTGTGTTTGTAAGCCATTAAGTGTTATGGTTCCGTTACCGGTAAATGTTGAACAGGTAACAGGCTGCGGATAATTTTGACCTGCCGGGCAAGATGAAACATCATACAAAGCCATTCTTACACCCTGCCCTGTGCACGATGAAAGTGTTGCAGGCGTAAGCGAATAATTGGAGATATTTAAAGTAACAACGCTACTTGCACCATTCATAAAAGCATAATAAGCATTATTAGTAACGAATGTGCCAGTGTTCTTACAATTAACCTGTTTGAATGAGGGATCGTTAAACTTGTTGCTGGTGGCGTGCACCAGATCAAAAAGAATGTTGGTGTTGTTCTGTATTTCAGTTGAGGGAAAAGTGGAAGGACATTCATCATTACTTATCGGCGTTACAGCAACCGGCGTCATTTCCTGTGCAAACAACCCGCAATTTCCGTACGTATTATGTTGCGGTGTGGTAGTGTATAAACCGCCCTGGTAAGCTGCCGCATCAAGCGATCTTCTGTTTACATAATCAAGAATAGCATAGTGCATTAGTTTGGAAGGATTAACTGTTGCATAACCCTGACCGCCATCTTCGTAATCATCATTAACATGTGCAAGATTTAATGCGTGACCTAACTCATGTAGTATGATCATTTCAAGATCATAACTGCCTTGTGCAGGAAAACATGGACCATCATCTAAATTAAGATTGGAGCCCTGCGAAACACCACTGTTTCTTATTAAAATATCAAACCCTGTTTTTTGTGCTGTCAATAATTTTGTACCTGATTCACACGCAGAGAACCAACTGTAAGTTGCCTCTAAAACACCGTCCGCCATTACAGGAACGCCTGTATTTGTATTATCAAACACTATAAGATTTATTTGATCATCCTGAACGACCTGTGTAGTTGTGGTTGCACCAATGGAAAGATTAGCGCCAATGGTTTCTTTCCATGTTGCCAGTGCCCGCTCAAATGTTGCTTTTGCAGGTGAAGTTGAAAAATCAACGCCGCCACCTTTTGTGCTTGTACTGTATTGAACTGTATAACCGCCCGAACCATTAGCATTCATCAACCTTGGTTCTCTTACATAATCGGTTGAGTTTACCGTAAATTCTGCATCGAGTACAGCAAAAAATACATTTAAATCTGTTGCAGAAATAATAGTTGTTCCATCACTTAATACAACAGCAAATTTTCCCGTTGCTGCGCGATCGGGAACACTTAAAACAATTTTAGAATCAGTCCAGGAAAGTATGTAAGGCGAGTTGTAATCTATTTTATAAGTTGGGGTCGTTTTGTCGTTATTACCATCTTTAAATTTTACACCTGCAGAGCCCGATGGAGCATCTCCAAAACCGGAGCCATTAATGGTTAAAACATTATTGGCTGAATCACTTATAGCGCCTGCATGAACAGTTGCCGGTGAAAAAGAAGCAATTGTGCCCAGCGTGCCGCCCGTGCCGTTACTTACATTACCAGCATCCACATGCAAACTGGAGTCAATTACTTTTTCTGCAACGCCCAATCTTTTTCTTATAATACCGTAAAGTGTTTGACTGATATTTTTATAATCTGCAAAAGGTGCATACGCTTCATTATTTTGCAAATCGTATTTTAAAAATCCCTGGTCGCTGCTGTACACATCAAACAATATATTTTTTGAAAATGGTGAATGCAACTGTAAGCCGTTTTCCAAACAGAAAAACATTCCCACATCATCTTTATGTAACTGCAATAGCTCGCTTACAACAAGCGACCGGTTTCCAACGCTTCCACCCTGCGTTAAAACTTCAATTTGTTTTGAAATAATTTTCCCCTTAAAAAGTTTAGAAACCTGAATTGTATTGGCTGTATAAATAATAGTGTGTTGCGGATTCCAGAAAGAACGTTGATCCGTGACTTTACCTTCAACAATAAGAGATGCTTTATCAATTTTTTTTTCGATGGCTATTTTATAAAGCTGCGCTTTAGTATTAATAAATAAAAGGGTCAGCAGTAAACAGCAGGTTGCATAGCGAATCAGCTTCATTCAGTAATTGTTTTTCTTGACATTAAATATACGCCTGAAAGCGCTTTTTGTTGTTCTATATGCAAATGAAATATATTTACCGGATAATGGTTGCCCAAAAAATTGTTTTGACAATGCTTAGACAATTAGTGCTGCTTACCTGACCGCGAAAGGATATACATATGACCATTAAGAAACTTATTGCTTATTCATTTTGCCTGTTATGCCTTTCGTCTTGCATGAATCTTTTGATCAAAAACAATAATAGTTTATGGTTCTACGCTTACAGTAGTGGCGAAATTCCGTCAGCATTTTCGCTTACACCTGCAAGTTTTTTATATCTCAATCCAAACAAAACCTATACGCTTGATTTTGGTGAATTTGATTACGGTAAATGGACAAAGCATGGCGATACACTTATACTGCATTCCGTAAACGGAAATATGAATAATTATATAGTGAATTATGAAAGCAGTAAAGATCTGAAACTAAGTATTACGCAAGATTTAGTATCTGATTTTTCAGGTGCGCCTTCCACATTTTCTACGGAATCTGCAAACCCATTTTCACTTGAAAATAATAAATGGCGCATGCATGCAACGCATAAAGAAACATCGTCTGAAATAAAAATGCGTTTAATAAATCACTGTGCTTTCTGGAAAAATTATTTCTTATGGGCGCTTGATAATAAGGTTGAATATATTGATGTACGCAGCACGCCTACACCTATAAAAATTTATGGTAATGGTTTTGCGCTAAAAGAATTTGATGATTTGCCTGCAACATGGAAAAACTATTTTTACGATTCTGCAGATTGCAGACTTGCAAATAAAATGATTGAGGACATTTTTAAAACTGAAAATATTGCATGGGCAAATACAGATAATAAATACAAAATGTTTGCAGGCGCGTTTGAACAGTTAGAAAGTTTTCTTCAAAAAGAAGATGCTGCAAATTTTGATGCTTCAAAATAAAAAAAGGACTGCTAACAGTCCTTTTATATTTTATTAATTAGTAAGCGAGATTATTGTCCGCCTCCACCATTCCGGTTCATCATTCTTGCTCTCATTTCATCTTCATATTTATGAATTGCCTGTATTTGATCATCTGTTATACCTGCAGATTTGTAACGCGCATCCATTTCTGTTCTCAGGCTTTGCATTTTTGTTTGTTTGTCTGACATGCTTGCTGATTGATCCATAAAAATATCGCGCATTTGCGGACGGAACTGCATGCGTATTGCCATAACAGAGTCCGCCATCGCATCAGATAAGTTCATCGAATCTTTTAAATATGACTGCCATGCTTGTTGCATGCCGCCGCCATTTTGGGCAAAGGTTTTTGTTGCGCCTATTGATAGCAATATTGCCAGGCACAAAACGAGTTTTTTCATGATTTAATTTTTGTGATTGCTGCAAATTATATGCAGATTATTGTTAAAGACGCAAAACTATTTTGAAGGTTTAATTTATTGCAGTCTTCTGCCTGTTAACTGTATTACTTTTTCTTTATAATTTATTCCGATGGGAATGGTTGCTTTATCAATTTCAATATTATTTCCATAAATGCTTTTAATATATGCTACGGCTACGATGTATGATTTGTGAACCCTGATGAATTGTTTTGCCGGCAATATTTTTTCCATCTCGCTCATAGTTTGATGGGTTACCAGTTTGTAATCTTTTGTATGAATTTTAAGATAATCCTTCATTCCTTCTATATAAAGAATTTCAGAAAAGTTTACTTTAAAATATTTGCTGCCGCTTTTAATAAAAATATGATCCGCTATTGAAGGTTCAATTTCTTTTGCCGGCTTGTTAAATAATTTCCCTTCAACTATTTTATTAACGGTTTTTGAAAAACGCTCAAACGAAATTGGCTTCAGCAAATAATCAATAACATTAAATTCATAACTCTGTAATGCATATTGTGGGTAAGCAGTAGTTAACACTACAAGCGGAGGATTTTCGAGCGCTTCGAGAAAACGCAATCCCGTCATACCGGGCAATTCAATATCTAAAAAAATAAGATCAACTTCCTGTTTATTCAAAACTTCTTTTGCTTCAAGCGCATTATTACAAATACTTACAAGTTCAAAATGATTTGTTTTTTGTAAATGAGACTGGATAACATTTTGCGCCAGCGTTTCATCTTCAACTATGATGCACTTTATCAAGCAAACCGGGTTTTATAATTAATGATACCGTGAAAGCGTTATTACTTAAAATTACATCAAGCGTATGAGAATCCGGATACAAACTTTCCAATCTTTTCTTTGCATTCTTTATTCGCAATTCACTGCTCCTGCTTTCTTCTTTTTCAGTTTGAATAATATTTAATTTATGGGATGTGGGATACAATAAATCGAGAATGCTTTTACTATTTCGCAACCCTGTTCCCTGTATTTTTTTCGTCTGCGTTTCAAGATCAATGCTTGTGTTGTTTATAACAGATAATTCAATTTGTTCGGGCTTAACTTTAATATTAATATAAACAAAAGCATTTGAGAAAGCATTGTCAAATGCATGCTTAAAACCATTTTCAACAAAAGAAATAAATAAGAACGGCTCAATCATAATGTCATCCGTTTCGCCTTCAATCGTAAATCTTATATCGGCCTTATGCCGTATCTTTTCAATCTCGATATAATTGCGGATAAATTCTATTTCTTTATTCAAAGGCACTTTATCTTCATTGCATTCATAAATAAGATAGCGCATCAGGTCGGCTAATTTCACAACTACATCCGGCGTTTTATCGCTCTTTTGCATGCTGAGTGCATAAATACTGTTCAACGTATTAAAAAGAAAATGCGGGTTTAATTGTGAGCGCAGATATTTTAAACGAAAGCTGTTACTTTCTTTCTCAAGTGCTATTAAAAGTTCCCGTTCATCCAACGCTTTTTTAATAAAATAAATTCCGATTGCGATTAAAGTGTAAAGACAACTCCATAAAAACTCTCTTACGAAAGTGGCGGAGCTATAAGTAAAATAAGACTGCTCTGTTTGATTGGAGAAATCCCAGGCAATTGAATAAATACCAAACACCAGTAATTGTATAATAGCAAGAAATAAAATGGTTGAAGCAAAAAACCAGGCGTACTTTTTTTCAAACAAAAATTTGCGAACAATTATGATGGAGTAAAAAATATAAGCAGGTAATATAAAAAGATTAATACCAAACAGAACCCACCAGATCTTTGAATCATGCAAAAAAACTGTAAGCGAATTTACCAGCGGATTCATCAGCGCAAGCAAAACCCAATATAATATTTCAATTCTGTAAGCTTTCTTTACCGGTCTGTCATTATCAAATTCCATCGCAGAAGTTTATATACTAAAATTAATTCGTTTTAAAAAGTATTACTCACCAATTCGACAAACTATCTTATAAATTCGATGAATTTAAAGTGCAGGAGATTTTTGAATGAAGTTTCATTTTTTATGCCTCAACCGTAAATAGTTGTCTTCTTTTCCTGCCGCGTACAGAATGAAAAATAGTAAATGCCGGAGCGATTAAAAAAAATAAAAAGCCTGAACTGCCTGCTCTTTCAGCAGGTAAAAGAAAAGCGCAGACCAAACATAAAGTACCAATTAAAATGAGTATGAGATGTGCCCACAATCTTGTTTTGGTATCATAAACTTCTATTGATGTCAGTTCAAGTTCATCGCGTTTATTGTAAGCATGTAAATACATTAAAAAGAAGATCACATAAATAATAGTGTACCCGCCGCTGTATATACACATGAGCACCGGCACCTGCGATTGTTCAATTTGCACATGGGATAACACCGGGTTAAATATCAGCGCGAATAAAAATTTCAAAGGATATACATAGAACAAAACAATAAACATTAAAAATGCATTCAGAAAAATGATCAACTTATTGTCGAGCGCATAGCGGCGAAAAAAAATGTTTTGCTCAAACCATATGAGCATTAACAAAAAGAAACTTACGCCGAACGCAAAGAAACCTTTCATTGTATTAAGCAGTTCTTCAAAATTTTTTGGAACCTCTAGTGAAACGATCAGTAACGTAACAGCAAAACCGAATACTGCATCGCTGAATGCTTCAATGCGTTTTACTTCAGCGCCGCGGAATTTAAAATCTTTATTGTGTTTTTGAATTTCTTTCGCAACCGTTTTTCTCATCATGGTAACACAAGATAATTATTTGTAGAAAAGTTTTTTCTTTGTTAGCAATGAATATAACGCAGATCGAAATTTATAAATACAGTATTCCTATGGTGCCGTTTACCATTGCCACCGGCACTATGGAGTTTGCGCAAAACATTTTTATAAGAATACATACCGATGAAAACATTACCGGCGTTGGTGAATGTTCTGCCTTTCCTATGATAACAGGCGAAACACAGGCAACCTGTTTTGAAATGGCAAAAGATTTTGCATCATTGCTAAAAAATAAAAATGCATTAGCGATTGAAGACAGAATGAATGAGTTGCATGCATTTACAGCATACAACAACACCATAAAAAGTGCATTTGATATGGCATTGCACGATGTTGCTGCGCAGCATGCAAAACTTCCTTTGTATAAATTTTTAGGAGGAAGCAAAACAAAAAAATTAGAAACAGATTTAACCATTGGTATTAATTCACCACAAAAAATGGCAGCGCAGGCTAAAGAATTTGTTGAACGTGGTGTGTGCATTTTAAAAATAAAGCTTGGTAAAAATGCGAAAGAAGATGTGCAGAGAATTGAACTGATCAGTAAAGCTGTTGGCGAAGAAATTAAATTAAGAATAGATGCAAACCAGGGCTGGAATTATGATGAGGCGGTTTATGTTTTAACTGCATTAAAAAATTTTAATATTGAGTTTTGCGAACAACCCATGCGCAGGCACAATGATCCATTCTTACCACAGTTAAAAAAAATATCACCCATAAAAATTATGGCAGATGAAAGTGTGTTTGATCATTACGATGCAGAACAATTGATAAAAGATGAAGCTTGTGATTACATCAATATAAAATTTGCAAAAAGCAGTGGCATTTTAGAAGCAAAAAAGATAAATGCCGTTTGCGAAGAAAATAATATTGCATGTATGATGGGTGGCATGCTCGAAAGCCGTGTAGCATTAACTGCATTCGCGCATTTTGCAACCGCATTTGATAATATAAAATTCTATGACATGGATACGTGTATGCTTGGTCATAAAATTGATCCTGTTACAGGCGGCGTAACCTATAATAACTTCTTTGTTGAATTACCAACCGCCATTGGCATTGGTGCTGATGTAGATGAAAGTTTTTTAAAGCAGTTAGAAAAAGCCATTATTTAAATCTCTTTTCGGCATTGTTATAAAATTTATAAACAGGAGAAATTCGTTGTTTGTAAATACTTATTTTGTGCTCACATCAAAACAAATTACATCATGAAATTTTCTGCCATCTTTATTCTTGCAACTGTTCTTTTTGCAGCCTGCCAAAATACTTCGCAGCAATCAACTTCAACACAAACAAAACTGCCGATAGAAGGTACATGGAAATTAATTTCCGGCACTTTAATAGAAAAGAATGATACGACCGTTACACATTATGGTAATGACACATCATTTATAAAAATTATTAATGGCGATCATTTTGCTTTTTTGAGTCATGATATAAAAGGTGGCAAAGATTCTGCTACTGCTTTTTTTTCCTGTGGCGGCGGCGCTTATGATTTAAAAGACAGTAACTACACAGAACATCTTGAATATTGTAACGACCGTGAATGGGAAGGTCATAGTTTTGATTTTACCGTCACTATAAATAATGATACGCTTACACAAAAAGGGCTTGAAAAGATTGACAGCCTTGGTGTAAACCGCATCAATATTGAACGATATGCCCGTGTGAAATAATAAACCGTTAACTGCAATCGAACTAACAATTGAAAATTTAACTTCGCCGCATGATGCAGTTTCAACGCCGGGATTTGCCAGACGAACAACTTAAAGAGTTTTATAAAAAGATCTTATTGCCGCGCATGATCGAAGAGAAAATGCTGGTGCTTTTGCGGCAGGGAAAAATTTCGAAATGGTTTAGTGGCATCGGGCAGGAAGCAATTGCGGTTGGCGCAACACTGGCTTTGCATGAAGATGAATGGATCATGCCAATGCATCGTAATCTCGGTGTTTTTACAACGCGCAATATGCCGCTCCATAAATTATTTATGCAATGGCAGGGCAGTTATGATGGATACAGCAAAGGCAGAGAACGCAGTTTTCATTTCGGAAATAAAATGCATCATATCTGCGGAATGATATCACATCTTGGTCCGCAAATGGCAATTGCAGATGGTACATCACTCGCACATAAATTAAAAAGAGAAAATAAAATTTCACTTGCCTTTACCGGTGAAGGCGGAACAAGTGAAGGCGATTTTCATGAAGCATTAAATGTTGCTGCTGTGTGGGATCTGCCCGTAATTTTTTTAATTGAAAATAATGGTTATGGTTTAAGCACGCCGGTGTATGAACAATATCGTTGCGAACGTTTGGTTGACCGTGCAAAAGGTTATGGAATGGAAGGCGTTCAAATTAATGGCAATAATATTTTAGAAGTGTATGATACCATAAAAGGTGTGCGTGATTATTGCATCAAAAATCAAAAGCCTTATTTAATAGAATGTCTCACATTTCGTATGCGGGGACATGAAGAAGCCAGCGGCATCAAATATGTTCCGCAGCATTTGTTTGAAGAATGGAAAGAAAAAGATCCCGTTACCAATTTTGAAAACTATTTAATTGATGAAGCAATAATTACTGCGGAAGAAATTGAATCCATCAAAGAAGAAACAAAAAATTATATAGAAGAAGAAATTGCTATTGGTTTTAGTGCACCAGCAATAAATGTGAATACGGACAACGAAATAAAAGATGTTTACGCAGAACGATCAGCAGTTAACGGTCAACGGTTAACAGTAAAAAAAATTAGTAATAGTAAACCAGCATCCGGCAACCAGCAACCAGCAACTGAGAAAAGATTTATCAACGCAATCAGCGATGGATTAAAGCAAAGCATGGAACAACATCCCAATTTAATTTTAATGGGACAGGATATTGCTGAATATGGCGGCGCATTTAAAATTACCGAAGGCTTTGTTGATAATTTTGGAAGAGAGCGTGTGCGCAATACTCCGATTTGCGAAAGTGCAATTGTTGGTGCTGCACTCGGTTTAAGTTTAGAAGGATTTAAAGTAATGATGGAAATGCAGTTCGCTGATTTTGTAACGGTGGGCTTTAATCAGATTGTAAATAATCTTGCAAAGCTGCATTATCGCTGGAACCAAAATGCAGATGTTGTAATTAGAATGCCTACAGGTGCAGGTGTTGGTGCAGGACCATTTCATTCGCAAAGCAATGAAGCATGGTTTGTGCATACACCCGGTTTAAAAGTGGTTTATCCTTCAACACCCATTGATGCAAAAGGTTTGCTGATCGCATCCATCAACGATCCAAATCCTGTTTTATATTTTGAGCACAAAGCTCTGTACAGAAGCATCAGCGGCAATGTGCCGGATGAATATTATGAAATTGAAATAGGCAAGGCGCGCATTGTTGATTATGGTGAAGACATCAGCATTATTACTTATGGTGCAGGTGTTCATTGGGCAACAGAATATGCAAATGAACATCAGGACATTTCTATTGACATTTTAGATTTAAGAACATTATTGCCTTTGGATTATGATGCAATCAGATCAAGTGTTGAACGCACGGGCAAAGTTTTGATCTTACATGAAGACACATTAATTGGTGGGATCGGTGCAGAGATTTCTGCATGGATAAACGAACATTGTTATGAGTTATTGGATGCACCTGTAATACGTTGCGCATCTTTAGATACACCTATTCCTTTTAATACAGAATTAGAAAAAAACTTTCTCGCCAAAGCAAGACTGGATGAAAGTGTGAGAAGGCTGATGGAGTATTAGAAATAAGCTCCAAGGTTAAAAAATATCTTTTGATATAATCCGCTATTATATTTTTGCGTATTAACTATAACCAACTAACCAAAACCTGTTATATGAGATTTAAACAACCTCTACTCGTAGCTGCTTTTCTTATTTTTTCTTTTTCACTATTTGCCCAAAACAATCAGCATTTAAGAAACATTAATAAAGCTGAATTACAACAACTGCTTAAAGAACATAAAAACATTCATTTTGTTTTTACACATGACCCACATAATCCTGTTCAGTTTTATGAGGCTCCACAGCAGGAATCAATACCACAAAAATTAATACAGGATAATAGCATTGTATCATCGCAATCCAACTTTCATCTTGTAAAAGATTTAAATACGCAAACTGATGCTAACCCAATCAACACTGATATTTCCTCGTTTTTTTATAATATTCCTTATGTAATATTTAATGGCGCAATGTATTTTTCTGCATTTGATGGAATACACGGCATACAAATTTGGAGAAGTGATGGAACTTCATCCGGTACATACCGAGTTACTAATATCGAGCCGGGCATAGCACCTATATACGAAATAAAAACTACAAAGAATAAAATTTTTTTTAGAGTAGGAGATATAACAACAAATACTTATCAACTTTATGTAAGTGATGGAACAGTTAATGGTACATTTATGTTGAAGGATCTTGTTAGAGACGGACTGGGCGGTACATATTATATTACTCCAGTAAATAATGAAGTTTATTTCTTCATGTACGATTATAATTATAATGCACAATTATGGGTGACAGATGGAACAGTTGCCAATACTCTTATGGTAAAAGATTTTACAAACATTGGTCAGTCTCCATTTTTAGCAACATCTGCAAATGGTCTTTTTTATTTTACTTTATTCACTAATGAAAATGGAAGAGAGCTTTGGCGCAGTAACGGTACAGATGAAGGAACATTTATGGTAAAAGATATTTCCACGAGTACTGATTTTGACAATGGTCCCGCACAGCTTACTGAGTTTAAAAATAAACTTTATTTTTCTGCCGATTATGGAACAGGCAGGCAATTATGGTATACTGACGGCACAGAATCAGGCACTACTTTAGCACCGGGCAATAATGGGGTTAAATTATCTGATGATTACATCTTTAGTTTTTTAAATGTACCGTTTACTGTTATTGGAAATAATTTTTATACAAAAGCAACAACAACATCTACAGGTACCGAACTTTTTAAGTATGATGTTACAGGAGGTTTTAAACTGATAAAAGATATAACGCCTGGTACAAAAGGCGGTGATATTTCAGATATATTTCCCTTCAATAATGGAATTGCATTTGTGTATACAGATTCAGTAAACGAAACAAACAAGTTGTATGTTTCAAAAGGGTATGTTGGAAATGCTACTTTAATACATTCTTCCGGCAACTACTCGCTAACTTTTGATAACCTTGCTGCTGCAGACAGCATTCTATATTTTACCTTTCATACAAACGACAGCGGAACAGAACTTTGGAAAACGAATGGAGCACCTAATAATATTACACTGGTGAAAGATATTTATTCCGGCGCCGTCAGTTCAAACCCACGTAATCTTACATTCTTTAATAACAAATTCTTCTTTAATGCAGCTTCAAAAAATGCAGGAACAGAATTATGGCAAACGGATGGAACTGAAGAAGGTACCGGAATGGTTTCAGAAATAAATACTAATTCAACCGCCGGTTCTGCAGTTAATTATACTGTGTATGAATTTAGTAATGACTATAAAGAGTATGGACCAGGAGCAATTCTTAACAATGAACTTTTTTTTAGCGCTACAAAACCAGAAACAGGTAATGAGTTATATAAATCAGACGGCACAAATGCAGGAACAAAATTGGCGAACGATCTTGTTAAAGGTGAGACGGGATCAAGTCCTTATAATTTTATCAACAGAAATGGAAATATATATTTCATTACTTTGGAAGATACTTCAAGGTTGTATAAAATAGATAGTATAGGTAAGCCAACAATTCTTGTTTCTACAAAAGGCTTTATTGAATGTTTTGATGTGGCTAAAAATGGGCTCGTTTTCTATGCAAAAATTAACGACTCGTCAAAAACAGAATTATGGCGCAGTGATGGTAGTGAAGCAGGTACCTTTATTTTAGCTACATTCAATATGTTTCAAGATAATATAATCACCTGTGGCAATACTGCATACTTTAGTGCAGAAGATGAAGGTTTAAATGTTGAACTTTGGAATTCGGACGGAACTGTAGCGGGAACGAAAATGGTAAAAGACATTTATAGCGGAGTTAATGGTTCATGGCCTTATTCATTACATAGCTTTAAGGGTGATGTTTATTTCGGCGCGCAAGATAGTTTAGGAACGGCATTATGGAAATCGAATGGCACCAATGCTGGAACAATTAAACTTGCATCAATACAACCTTACAATTCCATAGGTCCTTTTGATTTTTTCTGTGCATTTAAAAACAGGTTATATTTTAGCGCTTTTACACAAAATTTCGGATATGAACTGTGGAAAACTGATGGTACTCCAGAAGGAACAAAAATGCTAAAGGATACTAATGGTTATGACATGCCAAACCCATCTTTTTTAACTAATGTAAATGGCACATTATTCTTTGCTACCTCTAATCATGATTTATACAAATCTGATGGTACAAGTGCAGGTACAGTTTTGGTAAAAAACATTTCTGTGCCGGATTATTATTTATTCGATGACAGATGTGTAGCAGATGGAAAACTATTTTTTAATGCTGGTCATGCGCTATGGGTTTCCGATGGAACAGATTTAGGCACTCATAAAGTACATGATGGTAGTTTACAAAATGTATCAGGTGTAAACAACATGGTGGCTGCAGGCAATAGTGTTTTCTTTGACGGTTATACTTATAAATACGGTAGTGAATTATATGTAGGTGATGCGACTCAGGTTGATACAAATAATATTGCAAAAGCAGAAACAGTAAAAATAAACCCAGCAACGTTTTCAGCAAGCGTTCTTCAGAATCCTGTACAAAGTGCATTACGTTTAAATATCAAATCTTTTTCAAGCCAAACATTACATATTATTATAAGTGGTGAAAGAGGTAATGTAATTGCACATCAAAATATTTCTGTACCAAAAGGAACTGCTAATATAAATTTATCTGCTTCAAACTGGCAGCCCGGCATTTATGTTATTCAATTAACAGGCAATGCAGGTGATGCAGTAAGTATAACAGTTTTAAAGTAATAAATTTATGGAAAAGGGTAAGAAATCACAATCGCTTCACACCATTTTGGTCTAAAGTCCTTCCCTTTGGGAAGGATTTAGGATGGGCTTTCAAATCGTAAACTTAATCCCTTGCGCCAATGGTAACTGGCTGCTGTAATTAATGGTATTTGTTTGACGCCGCATGTACATTTTCCATGCATCACTCCCACTTTCCCTGCCACCGCCGGTTTCTTTTTCACCGCCAAATGCGCCGCCAATTTCTGCACCGCTTGTACCGATGTTTACATTGGCTATTCCGCAATCGCTTCCTTCCGCAGATAAAAATAATTCCATCTCCCGCATGTTGTCGGTAAATATGGATGATGATAATCCCTGTGGCACGCCGTTTTGTTTTGCGATGGCTTCTTCAATGGTGGAATACTTCATTACATATAATATAGGTGCGAAAGTTTCTGTCTGCACAATCTCCAGGTCATTATCCGCTTCAATAATGCAAGGCTTTACATAACAGCCGCTTTCATAATTTTTGCCTTCCACCTTTCCCCCTTCAACAATTATTTTTCCGCCCTGTGCTTTTGCTTTTTCAATCGCTTTTAAATAATCATCTACGGCTTTGGTATCTATTAACGGACCAACATGATTTGCCGCATCCAGCGGATCGCCGATCTTTAACTGGGCATATGCATGTTTTAATGTTTCGATTACTTTATCATAGATGTTTTCATGAATAATGAGCCTGCGCGTTGTTGTACATCTCTGACCAGCCGTTCCTACTGCACCAAACACAGCGCCGGTTAAAACCATATTCAGGTCTGCATTTTCTGTAATAATGATGGCATTATTTCCGCCCAATTCTAAAATGGATTTACCAAAACGTTCTGCAGTAGCAGCCGCTACGATCTTTCCAACCCGCGTAGAACCGGTGAAGGAAATCAGCGGAATGCGTTCATCCGCATTCATTAAATCACCGCAGGCATTACCGGTAACAAGATTGCTTACACCTTCGGGTACATTATTCTTTTTAAATACTTCAGCAATAATTTGCTGGCAGGCGACAGCACACAACGGCACTTTTGAAGAGGGCTTCCAAACACAAACATCACCACAAACCAAGGCGATGGCTGCATTCCAGCTCCAAACCGCAACCGGGAAATTAAAAGCGGAAATTATTCCTACAATACCGAGCGGATGCCACTGCTCATACATGCGGTGACCGGGTCTTTCGCTGTGCATGGATAATCCGTATAACTGGCGACTTAATCCAACTGCAAAATCACAGATGTCGATCATTTCCTGTACTTCACCCCAACCTTCCTGCAAGCTTTTACCCATCTCATAACTCACCAGTTTACCCAAGGCTTCCTTGTTTTTACGCAAAGCGTCGCCAAACTGCCGTACAACGTCTCCACGTTTAGGCGCCGGCCATTTACGCCATTCTAAGAAGGCTTGTTGAGCGGTTTGCAAAACCGAATGATAATCTTCCTGCGTTGTAGAAACTACACTGCCCACCAGTTTGCCGTCAACAGGAGAAAAAGATTGAATGCGTTCGCCCTTTCCTTTAAGTTGGTTGCTGCCGGTAGAAGTGCCAATATTTTCTGTTTTGAGACCGAGTTGTTCTAAGAATTCCATATGGGCGGCAAAAATACACAGATGTAGTCATATTCAATTTTCGCTCTTCAAATGAGGTCTTGATATAGTACCTGAAATAGTATATCGTAGCCAAAAATGACCATTTAAGCTACTAATTCTAATATGATTTTTATAATAAAGTCAAGTTTATCAATATTAATTGTATTTAATCATAATAAAAAACTGTAAAACAGCAATTTATAATTATGTTAACCCCTACTATTAATTGTATCTTCGATCTTATTCAAAACTCATCGGTTTCAAGAATTTATTTATATTTAAAGTTTATACTAAAATGGCATCAATAACTCATAAAATATTTAAAAATAATCATTTATATTATAATAAATATAACTATCATACTTAGCCTAATTGAATTAGATTACATTAACTTCTTTACTAAAGAAAATATCAATAAAAAAATACTAATGTGTGGCACGATTTATTTTTCTTCAAATTCGTTTTAAAAGAAAATATCAGAATTGTTTCTTGTATGAATTAAGAAAAGCCGGTTGTGAGAAATCCCATCTCCCGTCGTTTAAAAATGAAAATTGGAAAATCCGGAAGATTGAAGAAATTGCGCTTTAAGAGTGTTAGTGGACAGATGAAGAAGCTACAAAAGATAACCAGGAAATAAATTAAAAGGTAGAGTAATGAAATGCATTATCACAGTCTTTCTTTTTATGTTGGTTGGCTGTTCATCAAAACCAAGTATACGCGGCGACTGGTATTGTTATGATGCTTCAATTAATAGTTATGACTGGTTAGTATTTAAAAACGATAAAATAATGGAGATGATACCGGAACGTGATAGCCGTAATTATCCTAAAGTAGTAGGCAAAACAGGAAAATATCAACTTGAGGATAGTAGCTTAGTAATTAACTGGAATGATAAGATAATTGAAAAAGGAAAATTTAAAAGTGATACTATATTGGTATTAGATGATAAAGTCTATAAAAAAATTGTAAGATGATTTACTTAAACTAACTGTATTTGGGATAACCTGTTGTTCTTTCTACAAAAAAAGAAACAATTAATCGATTTACAAAGTAAGCATGATGGCAAAAAAGAAAACAGAACAACCAGTTAAGTTAAACATGACTTATGAAGAAGCCATGAAGAAAGCACTTAATACACCATTGCCTAAAAAAGTTAAGCAAGCAAAAAAGGCAAAATGAGTATAGATAAACTTTCAGATTTTGAACAAATAGAATATTGGAAGAAACGTTATAAACGCTCGAAAAGGTCTTTCATATTATTATCTATTCTGTTACTTATTCTTGGCTTCGCAATAGGCGTTTATGTAGCGATGCCGGTTATTTATGATAGGTGAAATTTAATTGTAAGCATCTGCATCAAAAGTCTGCATTAACATATTCAAATAATTTCAGTTGAATATTTTTAAACAGATGTATAAGCAGAAAAATTAATAAAAAAGCTCTTTGTAAAAATGACAGTATCTATCTTTCAACAAGTTAATTCTTTTTGTGGGAAGTAATATATCGTCGCCCGCAACATTTTCTCATATTGTGCAGCCTCTTTTCACTTTCAATTTTGACGCTCATTTTTATTAAGCAATTTATAGTAAACAAAATAAGAAGCGTCGCTTAAGGTAGAGATATTCCACCGATGAACATAATGGCTTTTCTCAATGTATTCGTTTTTGTAATAACCAATTACTGTTAAGTCACTCCCATCTTTGCCACGATAATCATAATCATCTTCGAGATTCCAAAAATCTGCGTTATTAATTTTGTCCGTCAAAATATTCCAGTTTTCTTCAGTTATATTTTTTTCAAACTCTTTGAATTTGTCAAATTTTGAGCTATCTCTTTTATGCTCATAAAACAAATAATTCAATTTGAAAGCTGTGTCCTTTTTTGAAATTGTGATTGCCTCGTAATAGGGAGCACCATAAATTGAAAAAATAAATCTATAAGCCTCTTCCACATTTAATTGGTTTAATTGCGGTAGTGGAATATCGCTTTTCCATAGCTCCCAATTCGGTCTGTTATTCTTTTTTTCTTCGATAAAGTTGTCAAGTCGTTTTAGTGAAGTAGTGTCGTTTCGAACATAAGCTTTTAACGCCTTATAGTTTATGTCAGCAGTGTCATACATTCCTGAACTATCAATCATACGGAAATAGTTCCGGATAACTGTATCACGAACATTTTCCTTTTTGGTTTCGGTCTTGCAGCTGACAACAAGAATAGATAATAAGAATAAAAGTTTTAGTCGCATTGCTTTGAAATGAAAGCTGTTAATTGGGTTACATATAACGGAAAGAGCATTGGTGAAGTTGCGGTATTCTGTGGTACTTCAGCTTCACTTTGTGCTCCTGCCGTTTAGTTTTGTTTTGTTGTTGAAAGATAGTTCGTCAGCCGCTATTTTACTAATGCTGTGTTAGTGGCTGACTTACGTCTTTACGTTCTTATAATCCTCAAAGTTCACTTCTTCTTTTTCAAACAGGTTATTGTTGCTAAGGATTTCATCTATAAGTTTTATGCAGGGCTGATTATTTTCAGCCATAATAAAAGCAAATTCCCAAATGTCTTTTGATAATATAAAAGTTCCTTTGTCAGACGATACATGCAATAAAACTTCATCATTCATCCATAAATCTTCCACTGTGTCAACTTTAGGATTAATATCCTTTAATGCTGTAAAAAGGTCTTTATCGAATTCATTGTTTGTGCTGGCAAGAAAAAATTCCAAGAGCAATTTGTCCGATCCGTAACCTGGTCTTAAATGGTATTTATATGGCTTTTTCAAAGATTATGCTTTAGTGATGGTTGTTGCTTGCCGCTAACACAAAGATTCACTCTATCACACGCAACTCAAAAAAAATTTCCTATCCAAATAAAAACTTTAGCGTTATACTTTTTTACCTGCCTGCCGGCAGGCAGGTTTAAAGTTCAAGATAAAATTTTTTTGTCCAATAGAATTACGTCGCCCTGACAACTATAGCACGATAGCAAAACAAAAGCTGATGTTGCATTACGTCAAGCTCGCATTTTGCCAAACTACTTGTTGGCTGTAGTAATTATCTTTTGTTGTCACTGCTATCTTCTAAAAATTTTTGATAAAATGAATTTCTTGAGTCATTTAAGTCTTTCATTAAAGGTTTGAAATCTTCAATCATTTCTTCCAACTTTTTAGTTGGTTTAAAATAAACAATAACTTGAGTCGGTATGCTTTGAGTATATTTTATAGATACCTCGTCACAGCCAATGTGCTTTAAAAGCTTTAAACAAGTTGTACTTTTTGTCAACGAATTTGCTACCTTAATTTCATCTATAGTGTCCGTTGCTAATCCGTATCTAACATATGCGCCCAACAAAAATGAATATATTTTACTTGAATCATCTAAGATGCTATCCTTTAAATAACCTGTATAAAATTTTTGCCAAACATCTTTCTTGACGTGGATTTCACTCCTGAAGCTTTCGATTTTAAATTCATAAAATGAATTTAACTTCTTCGCAAAAGTTTTAGAAATGATATAAGTTCTATTTGG
>DASZUY010000265.1:0-12484 GCA_035547495.1 Parafilimonas sp.
AAAAGAGATTATATTTTTTACCAGCCGCAACCACAATTTCCGGATAACAAATATTACGATCTCTACGACATGATGAAGAATTGGGTTGGTAGTGATGATCCATCAACCATGGCAATAAGCGGCAGTGGTGATACGGTGCATACATTCCCCGTTCGCAAACTTGCGGTGCCTGTTGATACAGCGCTGGTGCGTGCTAACGGAACGGTGAATGCAAATGATAGTGTTGTTGACGTAATGCGATTTGAATTGCCAAACAAAAACATGTTGCTAAAAAATGATCTTGCTATTCTCAATATCATTGCAGCCAATAAATGGAAGCGACCGATTTATTTTACGATGCCTTATAATAAACTTGGCTTTGACAGCTTTTTACGGCGTGATGGGTTGGCATACAGATTAGTGCCTGTAAAAAATTCTTTATCGAACACTGATAAAATGTACAATCTTGTGCTTGATAAAAAGAAGTGGGAGTATGGCAATGCTAATCTTTCTAATGTATATTATGATGAAGTGAACCGAACGCAATTATTAAGCATACGACAAACTGATGTTTCGCTGGCTGATGACTTGCTTAATGAAAATAAAATAACAGAAGCACGCACTGTGTTGCAACACGATGACGCCATGATACGCGAAGAAAATTTGCCTTATGGAATGACTTCAGGTAACAATATGCATAACCGCATTTCATTGCAGATGCTTGATGCATGTTATCGTTCAGGAGAAAATAAATTGGCTGCAAAAATATCTGCTTCTGTGCAAAAAGATTTGCTGCAACAGCGACGTTATTATCAATCACTCGATGCAGATAAGCAAGCAAACATGCAATATGAAAATAACGTTAATGAAAATTTGATACAGGTTTTAGATGAAATGAATAAACAATATAATGGCAAAGAAAATAAGGGTTATTTGAATTAATAAAGAAGATTTTTAAATTATGATTTCAAAGAGAGCTGCTGAAATGTTCTCCCGGTTTTAAAATTTGATATGGCTGATTAATTTTCTTTGCTTCAACTGCAAAATCTTTTGGGTCTGCGGTATTAAAAGTGAACATATCATAATGACATGGAATAACAATTTTTGCTCCAATTGCTTTTCCTAATGCAGCAGCTTCTTTCACATTTAAATTTCCTGCAACACCGCGAGAAGGATCATTGCCGTTAATTGGTAATAGTGCAACATCAACATTAAACGGTTTTAATAATTCAACCATTTCATCAAACCATAAAGTATCACCGCTATGATAAATTTTCCATTTTCCAAATTCAATAACATAACCCATGAATTTGCATCTACCGTTTTCATCTCTTTCAATTTCGTTATGTTTTGCAGGCACACCATGAAAGGTAAACTCATCAATAGTTATGCTTTCCCCATCATTTAAACCAAGAGGAAAATCTTTTTCAATCTGTGCACGTTCGCAAACAAATGCACGATTTGCTTCAGGTATGATAAACTTAGTACTTGGATTATTTTTTATCAGCGGAATTAAAGATTCACCATCTAAATGATCTGTATGATTATGGCTTGAAGTAACAATAGAAATATTTTTTAAGAGCGAAGGATCAACAACTCTTTCACTCATACGAATATGCGGCTTGTTTGTGGTTGCATATTTTTTAGTGAGTGAATCTGAAAGGTATGGATCGATTAAAACTCTTTTTCCTTTCCACAACAACAAGTAACCGCTTTGCCCGAGCCACCACAAATGAAAATTATTTTCATCATGCTGATAACTTTCAACTTCAGCAATCAGCGCTTCGTCTTTTTTAACTGCAGGAATTAATTCCATGAATACTTACAAATTTTCTCTGATCATTTTTGCACCCTTCACCATGTTCACTAATTTTTGTTTTGCAGCCCATCTCGCTGTTTGACTCAATCCGCAATCTGGAGCAACAGATAACTTTCCAGCAGGAACATATTTTAAACATCGCTGAATTCTTTCTGCAACATCTTGTGGTGTTTCGATATAATAATTTTTTACATCAACAATACCAACAGACACATCCATCTTTTCTGCAAATGGCTGCAACAATTCTATCTCGGCAAATTCACGATTACTCATTTCAATATGAATTTCATCAACACTTAAATCAAGAAAATCCGGTAACATAGGTTTAATGCTTCGATAACCAACAGGGCGACCTTTAAAGTTTCCAAAACACATGTGTGTCGATAGCCTGCATTTGCCGACAATTGGTTTTACAGTTCGATTAAAAATATCAACGAAGCGCTTTGTATCTTCTTTATATGCGTAACAACTCATCGATGGTTCATCAACCGTAATTTCTGTACAACCAGCTTCAACTAAATCTTCGAGTTCTTTACTGATGATCGGCAACAGCGCTTCCGTTATTGCATACCTGTCTTTATATTTTTTATTGGGCAATAATCTTCCGCTTAAAGTATAAGGACCAGGAATACTCGTTTTAAGAACCGGACCTTGCGGCGCAACTTTTTTTAACCGTAAAAATTCTTTTACTGCTCCCAAACCATTTGGCGCAACAAGTTCATCAACGATATCATTTTTTCCGCGTTGATCATGTGCCGGCGGACCAAACTTTCTTGTTTCCGTTTCGTTATTGCGAATACCTTTTATATAACCATAAAAAGAAAGATTAAAATCAAGCCGTGTTTGTTCACCATCAGTTATCACATCAAGTCCCGATGCAATTTGGTCGTGCACCGCAGCAATTACTGCATCTTCAATCATCTCTTCAATATCTGCTGCGCCAAAGCTGTTTAAATTTTGTGTAGCAAATTCAAGCCAACCGGGAAAAGGATAACTGCCGATCACTGTTGTACGAATGGGAATTGGCTGCATTTTGATTAATTAAAAATTTAAAATTAAAAAGTAAAAAAGGTCAACTCTTTATAAAGTAGCATCATCAAAAATTTTAAATTTTGAATTTTTACTTTTGAATTATCGCCCAACATTTTTATATAATTCTGCCAAGCGATGCGCATGTTCATCGTAAGCACTTTCAAATAATTCTTTTGCTTTTTCATCGCCTGCAATTACAGATGCAGTAAGCACTTTCGGTGGCTGACCTGCTTCCGTTAATAATCTTGCCACTTCAGCTTTAATAGAATTTATAATCATAACACCGCCAACTGTTGAACCTGGTGATACAGGCGTTTCTAAATTTTCAATTGTGATCATTGAATCACCAACAGGCGCGCCGCTGTCTAAAACAAGGTCAGCAAAATCAGTCAATTTTTTTCCATCGCTTCTTTTGCTTTTACTTTTTTCAGAATGTGCTTTTGTAACAAGCGCAACAACTTTAATTCCTTTTTGCTGAAACAATTCAGCCATTTCAATCGGCACAATATTGCAACCGCTTGAAGACACAACTAATGCTGTGTCTTTTTTATCAATGCTGAAATTTCTAAGAATGCGCTCTGCAAGACCGGAAACATTTTCAAGAAACATTGCCTGCCGTTGTCCATTTGCACCAACAACATTGTTGTGATAAGTTAGCGATAATTCAACGATAGGATTAAAGCCCGGAAACGAACCATAACGCGGCCACATTTCTTCAACCATAATCCTGCTATGTCCGCTGCCAAATGTGTGTACCATTCTGCCTGCTAAAATAGTTTCAGCAAACCAACTTGCCGCCTTTGCAATGTTCGTCTCTTGCGCTTCTACCGTGTCTGCGATTTCTCTGCACTTATCGATGTATGATTTTATAACGTTCATTTAAAAATATTTTTATTCATTCCTCGCCAATGCAAAACATGCAGCGCCAATTGCACCAGCCATATCACCAAACTGAGCTTTTAAAATATTACACCGATTACCACCAGGCCGCCATTCATATTTCAACAAAAAATTTTCAAGCGGCTCAAACAAATCGTTGCCAGCTTCTGTAATTCCTCCACCAAGAATAACACATTCCGGCGAAAGTATGTTAATCACAGATGCAATTCCAATAGCCAATTTTTTTACTGATGTTAACCAAATAAGTTTCGCATCATCATCACCATTTCTATATGCCTGCAACAATGCATGCGTATCATTAAATTTTCCGTTTGATCTTTTTTGAATCGTACAATTTCCAATTGCATCTTCGAGAGCGCCAGGCATTCCTGTGATATCGGCTTCGCCTTCTGAGTCAATAACAATATGACCAATATGTCCTGCCTTTTGAAAATTTCCCTGGTAAGGTTTTCCATCAATTAATATAGCGCCACCAACACCTGTTCCTAAAGTTAACAACACAACATTTTTTTTATTTTTTGCGACGCCCTGTTTTGCTTCAGCCATCAATGCAGCAACCGCATCATTAATTATGTAAGTCTCTTTATTTAAAAAAAATGACCATTCAAAATTTTCTAATCCCTGTAAACGACCAGGCATGTATGCAATGGCAGAATTTTTTTCATTTGAAATTCCGGGCGCAGAAATACCAATTACAAAATCAGTTGAATTAATTTTTTGTTGCAGTTCATTCACTGCATTTTGAATCGCTTGTTTCCATGTTTTATCGTCAGCATGATCAATGGGAAAATATAATTGGTGTAAAATGTTTCCATTCTCATCCAATGCAACAGCTTTTATTCTTGTACCGCCTAAATCAATTCCTATTGCTTTTGTATTACTCATTTTTCTTTTCCGAGATGTGAGATGTGAAACGTGAGATGTGAGCTTCCATTTTTCACCTTTCACTTCTCTCGTTTCACCTCTCACTTGATTAATATTGTCCTTCAGAAACAGACCATCCGCCATCAACTGCAATCACTTGTCCCGTTATAAATTTTGCATGATCAGATAATAAAAAAACTGCTGCACCATCTGCATCACCAGGCACACCAATTCTTCCGTTATCTAACGGTTGTTTTGTTTTGATGAATTGCATAATTGTTTCATCGTGCGTTGCACGTTGCGACATTGGTGTTTCAATCAATGATGGCGCAATTACATTTATGCGAATATTATATGGCGCATAATAAGCTGCTGTTGCTTTTGTAAAACCGATCACAGCAGATTTTGCTGCGGCATATGCATGTGTTGAAAAATATTTTGGAGAAGGAGAGTAGCCGAGCACCGAACTCATATTTAAGATTACGCCGCTTTGTTTTTTCTCCATAAAATATTTTACTGCTGCGCGATTTGAAAACATTAATGATGTGAGATTAAGTTGCAAAGTTTTTTCCCAGCCTTCTGTTGTTATTTCATGCAAAGGTCCGTCACCAAACTTTCTACCGCTGCCGCCTGCAACATGATATAAGCCATCAAAACCACCAAACTTTTCTACGCAAAGCTGAATAGCTTTTTCTGCTGTTGTTTCATCCGTTGCGTCAGCTTCAATTGCAAAACCATTACTATTAAATTTTTTATTGGCTTCATTAACATGTTCTGTATTTCTACCAACAGCAATAACTTTCGCGCCTTCTTCAATACATGTGATAGCTGCAGATAAACCCATACCAGCAGTTCCGCCAATAATTACAAACTTTTTATTTGCAAGCCAATCTTTCATACATATTTCTTAGAAGTGAAATTAATACACCATTTTTAGAAGTTGTGTTTACTGCGGTAGATAAAAAATGGAAAATGGTTGACAAACAAGCGATTTTATTTTAGCGCAAAATAAAAAATGTTATTAACAACGACGTTATCAACATAATATTCACGCACCCAAGTTCGTGTTGAGAAAGCAATTAATTTCAGCAAATGAAATTGTATGAATTCAATTTGTTAAACACCAACGAACAAGCTGACGCAATTAAATCAAAAGCTGCATTTATTGGGGAGCGCAAAGAAGAAAAATACACTTACAAACTTTACCAGATCGATGATTTTTATATTGAAGAAAAATGGCACACAGCGTTTAATGAAAGAAGAGAAGTATCGTCATTTATGTCAATAACAAAACTTCAGCCTTACCTGGAGGTGATGGATGTAACTTCTTTACTGCTGTCTGTAAACAGAACTAACATTTAAACTTTTTGAAAAGTTTTTAAGTAAGCCGTTGTTTTATTGTTTATCATTTTCTGTAGTCAATAGTGTTCTAATAATAAATCTGTCATCTTTAAATTTGGCTGAAATTATTGTTATGAATAATAACTCACCTGCCAATGCTTTGCCGAAAGATTTCAATTCAGAAATACCTGCAACACGTAAATGTCTTGAAACAAGTTAAGCCATCGGACCATAAAGTTTAGCCAGTAAAAAAATTAGTTAGATATAAATGAATTAATATTCATTAAAAAGTTCAGCATGAAGATCTCCATCAAAATTTTAGTAATTATTGCATTACCATTTTTCTTTTCCTGTACAGAAGCTCAAACTATAAAAACATCGGGCGCACAACTTGCTTCAGTAGATTATAAACGCCTTGCAAATATTGATACGCTCATTAACGGTTATGTAAACCGCGACTGGATAAAAGGTGTTGTAACAATTGTTGTAAAAGATGGCCAAGTTGTTCAAAACAAAGCATATGGCTACAGCGATGCCGAAACAAAAAAACCAATGCAGCCGAATAGTATTTTCCGCATTGCATCGCAAACAAAAGCAATTGTAAGCACAGGCATTTTAATTTTATACGATGAAGGAAAGCTTTCGCTGTACGATCCCGTTTCAAAATATATTCCCGAGTTTGCACATGAAACGGTGCTCGATAGTTTTCACATGAGTGATACGACTTATACAACCGTTCCTGCAAAGAGAGACATCACAATAAAAGATTTACTAACGCATACTTCTGGCATCGATTATCCTGAAATCGGAACCGATAAAATGCAGGCTATTTATGCCAAAGCAGGCTTGCGCGCAGGTCTTGGTGTTATCAATGATAATTTGGTTGATGAGATGAAGAAACTCGGAAAACTGCCACTTGCATTTCAGCCAGGTGAACAATGGCGATATGGTTTAAGCATTGATGTGTTGGGTGCAATTATTGAAGTTATTACTAAACAAAGTTTGGAAGATTTTCTTCGCACAAAAATTTTTGAACCTCTTGGCATGAAAGACACCTGGTTCAACTTGCCACCAAATGAATACGATCGTCTTACAACTGTTTATACTGAAGATTCATCGCATCATATTATTCCATGGAGCAAAACGCATTTGAATATCGATCCTGATTATCCAAAAATTAAGCATGATTATTTTTCAGGTGGTGCAGGTTTATCATCGACTGCTTTTGATTATGCGGTTTTTTTGCAGATGATAATGAATGGCGGAACATACAACGGCAAAACCATTCTTTCCAAACGTACAACTGAAATGATGCTACATCCGCAACTTGATTTTCTTTTCAATGGTAAAAATAATTTTGGACTGGGCTTTGAAATCGTTACCGATAAAGGCAGCGCTGATGAAAGCCGCAATGCAGGTACTTTCGATTGGGGTGGATATTTCGGTACTACTTATTGGGCAGATCCAAAAGAACATTTGATTTGTTTGATCATGACGCAGCAAACACCAAATACTCATTATCAATTGTCATCACAATTTGAACAACTTGTGTATGCAAGCTTAAAATAATTTCATGGGAAAAACCAGGCTCGAAGCATTTAGCGATGGTGTGCTCGCCATCATCATAACCATAATGGTGTTAGAATTAAAAATACCGCACGGCGCAGATTTGAATGCTTTAAGATCTGTGAGCCCGGTTCTTTTCACTTATGTTTTGAGCTTTGTTTATATCGGTATTTACTGGAATAATCATCATCATTTATTACATGTGGTAAAACATATAAGCGGCGGCATTATGTGGGCGAATCTTAATTTATTATTTTGGTTATCACTTATACCATTTGATACTGCGTGGATGGGAGAAAATCATACGCAACCTTTTCCCGTTGCATTTTATGCTTTGTTGTTAGACTTATGTGGTTTAGCATATACGATTCTGCAAAAGATGATTGAAGCGTGTCATAAAGATCAGCCACAGTTAAAACAGATCATGAAACATCAAAAGAAAAAAGGAATTATTTCACTCATTATATATACTGCTGCTATACCGCTGGCTTATGTGAACACTTACATTTCAATTTTATTATTTGTGGTAGTAGCGATAATGTGGTTTATACCTGATAAGAAAATTGAACAACTGCAGTATGAAGAGAAATAATTATTGTTGCTGAAGATTGCTGATATCTGAGTAAGTATCATTGCCACCATAATCCGCACAGAAATGTTTTTCGCTGAGGTTATCCCACGCACTGTCTGTTTTTGGTAGTTTAATCTGATATATTCCTTGTTTGAAATGAAGATTGCCTGCAAAAAGATTGCGATAATAATTTTCTTTTCCTCCAGACATTGATGATGGGAATTTCAAAACCATTTTTTCCTTTGTGGAATTATTAGTTATATCGAGCTCATGCATATCATTGAGTCCGTGGTAACCGCCAACGTAAAAGCGAATAGTTGAATCATCATCACACATCAATGTTTTTAGTATAACATCTCCTTTAGATTTAATGATTGAAAAGGTGTAATTCTTATTATTTAAAGTTATTTTTTTGCCTGCATAATCTGTTAGTGACAATGCATAGAAATATCCCGGCCATTGCATTATTATAAAAGCAAAAACAAAAATCAAACTACAATTCTTAAACTTCATTTCGATTTTGATTACTACATCAATTTAATGTAACGCTTTTAAAGTATCTGAATGTTGTTAATTTCCTGCCATAAAAACGGCATTGGCAAACATGAGTTTTCCATTTTGCCAGAACAAACGAAACAGCGGATCTTCATTCATAATAATTATATGCCCGTTGCCATAACGCTTATCACCAATTAAAACACCTTGCATCATTTCCGGTTTTACTTTGCTGCCTACAAAGCCCGCCACATAAGCGTTTGAAGGTAATATGCCCACATTCCATCCATCTTTAAAATTGGTATAAGTTCTCGCATCCTGCTTTAATGTAAAATAATAATCAGGATATCCATAACCCAATGGATGCGTGTTATCCAACTGAATTTTATAAATAGCTCCCGGTGTAAATGTTGTTAGGCTTTGTCTTTCTGCATCCGCATAATTTTTTTGTACGATGCTGTCAGAATTTTGTGTAGAATCCTTTTCCAGTTTAATTCCTGTCCAATCCATTGACGCAAGTTTTGCAGCGCCGCCTTCTGTTGCAATAATTTTTCCACCGTCTTTTACAAAGGCTTCTAATTTATCTGCAAGATCTTTGTTCTCATCCAACGCATTATAATTTCCGTCAGGCATTATCAGCACATCATAATTTGAAAGATTCATGTAACCAAGATGCTCTGTTATTAATTGTGAAACAGGATAATTTAATTCGGTATCAAAAAAACACCACACTTCACCTGCCGCCGTATGCGAAACATTCTGACCAGTAAGTAATGCGACTCTTGGTGCTTTAATGAAATGTACATCTGCGGAACCAAAGTCTGCGCCTGCATCCATAAAACCGGTTTGCACAACATAAGGTTGAACATTGTATGTGCTGCAAGCTTTATTTACAACATCACTCCAGCTAGCAATATTGTTTCCTTTTAAAACAATCAAAGTTCCGCGTTCGAAAGTTTTGCCATTATATGTAAACGAGTTTGTTGAAAAACGAACATGCACATTATTTTCTAAAAGATTCGCAAGTACTTTTGCTGAATTGAGCGATGTATAAGGAATCAGTAAACCATAATTGCTTTGCGTTTCATTAATTGGTTTGGGATTATTGTATGCAGACAGTTGTAAATTTTCTTTTACAGCCCATGCATTCAAACCATAAGAATATGGAATGCTCCACGCCGTTATATCATATGTTGCAGAATCAACCAATTTACTTTGCTGCTCGAATAATACTTTCACCAGCCTTCCTTTTGGCTGCATAGTTGTAACAGCGATATCGTAGCCTTCAGAAGTAAATCCGCTGGTTTTATTTGTATAATAATTGTAGCCGCTGAAGTTTGTGCCTGATGGAATGCCGTAAGTGATCTTGTTTTTATCAAGTAGATTTTTTACAGCTTCAATTTTATTTTGGTCTGATGAGGTGAGCACATAGGTTTTATACTCCATGTCAACGCCCTTTAAATTATTATCAAAATATGTTTTGAATTCACTCACCAGCTTTTGATAATTCGCTGCGCTTATTTCTATAGTCGACATGCTTGCAGTGTAATGATGCAGCACTCTGTCTGCAAGGGTAAGCGTATCACCAACGCTTGTTTTTATACCAAGTCCTGCATCAATTCCACCTTGTTCATACGTCATTCCAATTGCTCCGCTGTATGTTGGATATGTATCGCCATACGAAGGATAAAACAAATCATAAATCTGTTTTGTATAATATAACCATCCATTTGCATCAAAATATTTTGCATTGTTCTTACCAATCTGTGTTTGAAAATCACGTTGCCATTTTGTGATCACTTCATGATACGGTTGCGCAGCCGGCGCAAAATAATAAGGTGCATCATATTCCTGTTCATGCAAATCAACATGCACCTGCGGCAACCAATCGTTATACAATTTTAATTTTTGCTGCATTTCTTTTTGCGTTTGCCAAGCCCAGTCGCGGTTCATATCAAAATTGTAATGATTGGTTCTGCCATATGGCCAAGGCTCATCATGTTCGCGGCTTTGCGGATCTGCATTGAAATGTTCGCCAACAGCGTTATTGTACCAGTTAACATAGCGGTCGCGACCGTCTGGGTTTTGACAAGGATCGATTACCACCACAACGTTTTGTAACCATTGTTTGCTCTGCGCATTATTCGGATCAACCAACGCATATAAAACTTTCATTGCAGCTTCTGTGCCCGCTGGTTCATTGCCGTGAATGTTGTAACTAAACCAAACAATTGCAGGCGCATTTACATCACCCGCTTTATCGGTAAGCATATCGGCCAACCGCAAATTATTTTCGCGTATATTTTCTAAATTTTGAATGTTTTGCGGCGATGAAATAAATGCGGCAATCATATCTCTGCCTTCAGTTGTTTCTCCATACTTCTGCACTTTCACCATTGATGATGCAGCTT
The DNA here is from genome assembly GCA_035547495.1 of Parafilimonas sp. Taxonomy (GTDB): domain Bacteria; phylum Bacteroidota; class Bacteroidia; order Chitinophagales; family Chitinophagaceae; genus Parafilimonas. The sequence goes on from DASZUY010000265.1 coordinate 10,979, forward strand.
GTGCAACAGCATTGAAATAGGCAACTACTTTATATTGCGGAGTAAAATGTTCACCTAATTCATAACCTAAAAATTCTTTTGGCGAAGGAATGTTTTGTGCTGAAACAAAAAACCCGAATATTAATAAACAGCCAGCAAGGAAGATTTTTTTCATGCGCTAATTTAAGCATCACATGAAATAAACACATATAAGCTTGAAGAAGATTTTTTATTTATTACTTACCGGCCATGCACTCATTCGTTTCAGCATTAATTTTCCATCGGGCTCAATAAGCCAGTTTGCCTGGAAAGCGCCATTTACTTCAGCTTCTGTGTTATTAACTACTGCACGCTGATAATACTTTCCATATTGAAAAGCAGTATCACCAAACCTGCGAATAGAATCGGTTGTACTTTTTTGTTTTTCAACTTTTATTCCGCTGAACTGTGAAAGAAATTTTTCGATGCTGTCTCTGCCTAATACGCTCATGCCACCCGGTTCGGTAAGTTCTCCATCTGGTGTAAACATGCTGGCAATACCTTTTGCATCAACATGCAAAATATAGTCATCATATTGTTGCATGGCGTCTTCAACATTTTTATCTAACGAATTTTTGCAAGATGTAAGGCAGATAAGAAGAATGCAGAAAAGTTTTTTCATGCTGTGCGATTATTGCACAATATAAAAAAGATGCGGATATTAACTAAGATAAATGAACTGAACACAATGATCGGGCAAATGTTTGGAAATTAAATAAAGCCTGTAGCGCTCCAATTCTTTTTGTATCGTTTCTTCATCCGGAAAAATAACTTCAGAGCCATCTTTAGCGATGGATAAATTTGTTGTAAGTATTTCCTCTTTCTCATTTTGCGGCTGTACGTTTTCAAATAGCATATAATAAGTATTAAATCGTGTGTTTCATTAATCGAATTTTTTTTGAAAACGGTAATAAGAAAGTTTTAAAATTATTTGTACAGGTTAGCGTAAAGAATAAAATTGCTTTGCCGCAATATTTCTATTTTTATGCCAAATGAAGGAGTGCAATTGTGATTGATATTATTAATTTATTGCCTGATAATATTGCTAACCAGATCGCTGCCGGCGAAGTAATTCAGCGTCCCGCAAGTGCAGTAAAGGAATTGCTGGAGAATGCGGTTGATGCAGGCGCAACTTCCATTCAATTATATATTACCGATGCCGGCAAAACATTGATACAGGTTATTGATAACGGTAAAGGCATGAGCGAAACTGATGCGCGTATGAGTTTTGAACGGCATGCTACGAGTAAGATAAAAAGCATCGACGATCTTTTTCATATTCGCACAATGGGTTTTCGTGGCGAAGCACTTGCTTCCATTGCGGCTGTTGCACAAGTTGAATTAAAAACGCGCCGTGCGGAAGATGAACTGGGAACGTTTATAGAAATTGATAATAGCATTGTGCGCAAGCAGGAACCATGTTCGTGTGCCATTGGTACAAACATCTGCATGAAAAATCTTTTTTTTAATGTGCCTGCCCGAAGGAAT
>DASZUY010000266.1:0-11416 GCA_035547495.1 Parafilimonas sp.
GGAGCAGTTATTGATATTAGCAATGAGGTTACTGTTGCTGAACTGGAAAATCAATTTGGAGATATTGGATTGATTGCGGAAGTTTTCAGAAAATCAGGAAACGTTTGGATAGAATCTTCGTTAACAGATAACTGGACACTACAGCAACAGAACAATGAAGCCGAAGAAATAAGCAGGCATTTTTAATAAAAACAGGGGCAAGCGCTTTTCAGCAAACGGTTTTTAGTAAGGCAGGTTACGCAATTTATTTTCGTTAATCAGTGTAATAGTGCTGCCTTGCAAATCGATTAATTTTTCACTTTTAAAATCAGATAGGGTTCTTATTAAAGACTCAGTCGCAATACCGGTAGCCTGTGCAAGATTTTCTCTTGAAAGATTTATGGTGTTACTGCCTTCCGTTTTAAATTTCTCAAACATTTGAATAAGCTGGTACGCTACCTTTTTTCTGAGTGAGCTGTAGGCGAGGTTTAGCAAACTTTCTTCTCTATCTAAAACACTATGTGCAATTAATTTTATAAACTGTTTGGCCACCTGCGAATCTCCTGAAATAAGCGCAACAAAGTCGTCTTTTGGAATATGCATTATCTCTGCATCTTCCAGCACCTGTGCATTTTCTTTATAACTAATTTCTTCCAGCACATAAGTGTAACCAAAAAAATCTCCTGAGCTGTAAATATTTGTTATTAGTTCTTTACCATCTTCATTTGTTTTATAGGTTTTTATTTTGCCGCTCTTTATATAATAAACGGCTTTAGGGCGCTGGCCTTCTGTATATAACATTTGCTTTTTCTTGTAATCATACAATTCCCTTTGCTCAGAAGTTAGCCTTACATTACCTGTCTGTTTTGCATCATTAATAAATGCATCAACATCTTCATTATTTTTTGCTGCATGTTTTTTTATTGAATCCGCCTTTTTTAATCTTATCTCAATTGCATTTAATAGTTCAATACCATCAAAAGGTTTTGTGAGGTAATCATCGGCACCCATTTCCATTCCTTTTCGCAAATCTGTTTTTTCCGATTTTGCGGTTAAAAAAATAAAAGGAATGCCATACGTTTCTACATGTTTATTTAAAAGATGAAGCACACCGTAACCATCAAGCTCCGGCATCATAATATCACAAACAATAAGATCAGGAATTTCTTTTAATGCAAGCTCAACACCTTTTTTGCCGTTCTCGGCAGTGATAACTTTATAATCTGAAAGCTCCAGAATTTCTGAGATGTTATCTCTTACTTCCGCGTTATCTTCAATAACTAATATTTTTTTCATTGTATATGATTTGAAGGTATATGAATTGTGAAAATTGAACCTTTTTCTAATTCACTGTTTATTTCAATACTACCATGCATCAGCTCCAGGTATTTTGCCACAATATGTAAACCCAAGCCTGTGCCTTGTATATTGGTTGCATTTTTTGCCCTGAAAAATCTTTCAAACAAATGCTGTTTATCATCTTCAGAAATGCCAATGCCATCATCTTTTACGGAAAGCGTTAATCCTTTACCGCTAAAATTTGCAGAAACCTTAATCAACGAATTTTCTTTTGAAAATTTTATGGCATTAGAGAGAAAATTTGTGCAAATATTTTTTAGCAGATTTCTGTCAACTATAACAGCATTATTGCCTTTCCTGCTAAAATCAATTCTTTGATCAGCTCTAAGATTAAACTGCATTTCGTTTACAACAAATTGAATTTCTCCGGCACAATCATCTGCACTTATAAGCTTCATATCTGCTTTTATCAAGCCGCCATCCAGCTTATCTAAGGAAAGAAAATCGTCGAGAATATTTTTCATTTCACCAACGGCATTCTTTATTCGCTCAATATGTTTTGTGCGCTTATCGGGCACATCCATATCGTTATATTTTTCAAGTAAAAAAGATGAGGATAAAATAGTGCTGAGCGGTGTTTTAAATTCATGAGAAGCCATCGTTACAAACCGGGATTTTAATTCTCCCAAATCTTTTTCTGTTCTCAATGCTTCGCTTAATTCTTCTTTCGATTCCTCTAATGCAGTTAAAGTTTCGCGCAGCATTTTTGTACGATCTTCAATCTTTTTTTCAAGATTTGTGTTCAGTTGTTTTATTTCTGTACTCACTCTTTCCAATTCATTTTTTTGTGCGAGTTGAAGAGCTTCCTGATCTTTTCTCACAGTAATATCAATTACAAATGCAATTACAAAAATTGAATTATCAACTCTATAATTACTAAGGCTCACTTCAACCGGAAACACAGAGCCATCCTTTTTTCTGCCAAACAAATCTCTGCCTGCACCCATTGCACGCGGAGAAGGGTGTTGATAAAATCCCTCGCGGTATTGTTCGTGCTTTTTCTTTATAGAATGCGGTAGAAGAATTTCAACAGGCTTGCCAACCACCTCATCTTTCATATACCCAAAATCTGTTTCTGCTTTTTTATTAAAGTTGATAATAATTCCGTGTGCATCGGTTACAACTATGCCAATAGTTGCATAGTTAAATAAAGCTTCAAATTGATTTGCAATGGTTGTATTCATAAATGCATTATGCATTTTCAAAGGCCTGGTATTCTTTTTTTATTTTTGAAAAAGATTTTCTAAAAGCATCATAACGTTCTTTCAGCGCCTGGTGATTGATCGAGTCTTCAATAGTTTCTATTGACGGGTTCGATTCTTTTGCAACCGAAGCAAGCTTCATCTTATTCAGATGCATCTCGTGCCTTAATTCATCCATTTCTTTTCTCAGCTTTAAAAATTCATCTTTAAAATAATTAATGCGGTTCATTTTATCAGCGTCATTCTTTTTGGCAGATTTATCAGCTATATAATCGTTTAATATGCGCAACACATCAATATCTGCATTCAGATCTGCTATCCAAAGGCGGTATTGCAGATGAAGACCAGTAATAGTAGCCATGCGATTTTTTTTTGCTGATAAATATAAGCCGAAGTATTTTTTATTAAATCATTCAATATACACACACTTATAGTTAACAAGATTTTTTAAAAATATCTAAAAACATTTTTTAAAACATGACGATAATCATGGAATTATTTATTTAAAGTCATGCCTGTTGAATAAAAGAAAAAAGAGTTTTGTTTTATAAAATTAAGATTATGGAATACAGATTAAGCAACAGCAGGATAGGCGGATTACATGTTGAGGAGCTCTATAATTATCATGTAATGCCTAAAGAAAATATGCTTGCAAAATTTTTAGCGTGGTGCGAAGCCCAGCAAAGTAATTTTTTCCTATGGCTTGCATTAGCCTTCTTTGGCCAAATAGGAATGACACTTCCTTTAACAGGAATTTTTATTGTGTTTTTCGGCGGCAACAATTTATTGCTATGGTCAATTATGGCTGCTGTAAACGTTCCTGTATTAGTGTTGAATCTTGGAGCAATGCCAACAAAAACAACATTGCCTTTCATGTTTCTTAGCTGGTTTACACAGGCAGTTATCATTTTGTACTGTGTTGGCTTTGCTTTAATGCACTAATAAAATAATTAAAACCATGAGTACTTTAAAAGGCAAAACAGCAGTTGTTACAGGTGGTGCTTCCGGCATTGGTGAAGCAACTGTATTGCTGTTTGCAGAGAACGGATGCAATGTTGTGGTGAGTGATTTGCAGGAAGAAAAAGGAAACAATCTTGTTCAAAAAATAAGGCAACTAAATGGCAAAGCCATTTTTGTTAAGGCTGATGTAAGCAAGCCGCAGGATTGTGAAATACTCGTAAATAAAACTATTGCCGCTTTTGGAAGTTTAGATATTGCATTCAATAATGCAGGTATTGGTGGTGAAAGTAATGCTATTGCAGATATGAGCATTGAAGGATGGAAGAAGGTAATTGACGTTAACTTAAACAGCGTTTTCTATTGCATGAAGTATGAACTGATACAAATGCAAAAGCAAGGCAATGGTGCTATCGTAAACAATTCTTCCATACTTGGCCAGGTAGGTTTTGCAAATGCTGCAGCATATGTAGCAGCAAAACACGGGATGATTGGCCTAACACAAAATGCGGCGCTTGAATATTCGGCGAAAGGTATCCGAATCAATGCTATCGGCCCGGCTTTTATTAATACGCCGTTGCTAACCGAAGCTGGAATGGATGATAATGTAAAGCAAACTGTGTTGGTGCCAATGCATCCCATTGGCAGGTTGGGCGAGCCAAGAGAAGTTGCAGAATTGGTTGTATGGCTAAGCTCAGATAAGGCATCATTTATTACCGGAAGTTATTATGCTGTTGATGGCGGCTATCTCGCCAGGTAATTATATATTTTCTTTCTTAAGTTTCCTGATTCTTGCTTTAATTGAAGGCGTATCTTCTCTATTAAGATCATTTATTAAATTCTGTAATTCGTCTGCATGTTTTTTATTTTGTTTAGATAAATTGAATAATGATTGCAGTGAATTTACTCTTACAATTTTTGAATTGTTTTTATCTTTTACCCAATTCATCAATATTTTCCAGGCGAAATTAAATTCTTCTTTATCCATTTTTATTCTTGATAAAAGCAGCGCAAGATGCCATTGTAATTCTTTATTTTCTGCAGCAGCACTTAAAGTAAAAATTTCAGATTTGTGTTTGCTGAGATATTGCGGAAAGTGAATGGTTATCTTTTCAATTGCATCTGCAGCACGCATTGCAACCAGCCTGTTTGCATGCAACATCAGAAAAAATAGTTCATCAAAATCTTTTTGATTTTTAATAAGCGTTGCAACAACATTACTTTTTCCTATTGAACGAAGATCACCGCCGGCAAGAAACTTTACGAAAGAACTCATTTTGAATTATAGCGGTTGCAAGGTCATAAGCGGAAGCTGCGGATGAAGAACAAAGTTTTTTAATTCTGATTTTTCACGCATTGTATGTTTCTTTTGAAAAACAATTAAAAGATCGATACAATTTTCTTTTGCAAAAGAGAAAATACTTTTATCAACGGAATCATCGCTTTCTATAAAATGAAGTTTTGGATTGAATTCTTTTAGATAATGTCGCGTTAGCATCATCTCTCCAAACAATTCGCAAGCTGCAGTTTTTCTTACGTGCAGTACATGCAAGCTGGCATGAAAGGCAGAAACAAAATTCCGGATGTTTACCAGCGGTTCATGATAAACAGTTTCTAAATCGCAAGCCAATCCAATATTTTTTATTCCATTATAAGTTGCATTTGACGGAATAATCATTACGGGATATTTTATATGTTTTGTTGTGTGTAGCGTAACGCTTTGCAAAAACATGCGTTCAAACGCTGAAGGTCCGTGCGTAGCCATAACTATTGCAAATGGCTTTTCTGTTTCAAAAAAATTATCTAATTCATGAAGTACACTGCCTCTTAAATTTTCAAAACGAATATGTATTTTATTTTTAGTTCGTTCCATTAGCTTATCGCGCAAATTTTCTAATTGTTCTTCACTCCACTCTTCATCAAGATTTATGGTTGATGTTACTGGCACATCTGAAGCTATCAAGGAAAAATCTGTAACATGTGTAACTATTAATTCAGCATTCAAATCAACAGCCATATCCGCTGCATAGTTCACTGCGTTTAATGAGATGTCTGAGAAATCTGTTGGAGCAATTATCGTGTTCATAAATTTATAGTAGATGATAAATGAATTATCTTTTATAGAAACTGCCGCCTCCGAAAGAAAGCGTTACATAAAATGCATTGTTTGCGTATGAAGGCATTTCGTTTATTTTATAAAATTCTGCATCTGTGTTTGACCAGTTATTGCTCTTTATAGAAACGCGATAACCTGCTTTTATTCCCATTATCCAACCAATATAAAAATCGTCTTTCCATTTTAATTTTGATAGCAAAAAATCTGCATTCATACCAATATCAAATGCCGGACTTATTAATGTTTGTGTTCTTGTATTTTCTCTAACGCCATCGTTAACGTTATAACTCGTAAGAGAAATTACCGAAGCACCTGCACCAGCTGAAGGATACAACCAAAAATTATCTTTTTCTTTTACTAACCATCCGTATTTGCCAAGGATTGCTTCATATACTGCGCCTGCATGTTCATTGTTAAACGAATAAACTTTTTGCAAACCAAACTGCCAGTCGCCCATGAACACATTATTTTTTTCGCGATAAAAAGCCTCTGCTCCAATCAAAAAATAATTGTTGGCAAAACCCGCAGTATTATCTGGATAAGCCTGGTTAAAAATTTTTGTATTTGGTGTATTTAAATAACCTGATTGTATAAATCCTGCAATCCCCTTTATATTTTGCGCTTGCGCAATGTTTGCGATCAGTATCAATAAAATCACTGTGTAAAAATTCGTTTTCATATTCTTTATTTTAACACGGCAGCAAGCTAAGTACTGCGCTCTTGTTGAATGGTGATAGCCGGCAGTATGAAATATGATTTTCATCATGTTCAGAAATTAAGTTTAGATGGAATTTTATAAAATGATTTTGCCTGTTCTTAAAGGTTTATCAAATGACGAAGTAATTAACTCACGCAGCCTGCATGGTGATAATATTTTTAATCTAAAAGAAGAACGAAATTTTTTGTATGCTGTAAAAGATGTAGTACTTGAACCAATGTTTATAATGCTGCTTCTTGCATGCACCGTGTATTTTTTTATACGACAATACCAGGAAGGTTTTATAATGCTCGTTTCAATTCTTATTGTAACGGGCATTTCTTTTTTCCAGGAGTATAGAAGCCGTAATGCGATACTGGCTTTAAAGAAATTATCTGCGCCTAAAGTAACAGTTATACGTAATGGTGAAGAAATAAAAATTGCAAGCGAAGAAATTGTTGTAAATGATATTGTGCGATTGGAAGAAGGTGAAAATATTGCATGCGATGGAAAGATTATTAATGCAAATGATTTTTCTGTAAACGAATCTTTGATAACAGGCGAAAGCTTTGCCGTTTATAAAAATATCAACGATGATGTGTACAAAGGAACGCTTGTTACCAGTGGTTCTGCAACGGCTAATGTTACAGCAGTGGGCAACAAAACCATGTTTGGAAAAATTGGTTTGTCGCTGCAGGAAATTGAAGTGGTAAAAACACCGCTGCAAATGCAGATACAAAGTTTTGTGAAGAGAATGGTTTGGTTTGGCGCTGCAGCATTCATGCTTGTGCTTGTTATCAATTATTATCATTCAAAAAGTTTTTTGTTCGGGCTGTTACAGGGGTTGACTTTAGCAATGTCTGTTTTACCTGAAGAAATTCCTGTTGCATTCAGCGCTTTCCAGGCATTGGGCGCTTTTCGGTTACTAAAAAATAACATTATCGTAAAGCAGCCGCAGTTTGTTGAAACGCTTGGTTCTGCTACTGTAATTTGTATTGATAAAACAGGAACCATCACGCAAAATTTAATGCACATTGAATTTGTGTATGATGAAGCATCGAAGCAACCCATTCAAAATAATGATTCAAACAAACCACCTGAAAATTTGATTGAATATGCAATGTGGTCGAGCGAAACCGAACCTTTCGACCCGATGGAAAAAGCGATTCATGAATTATATAAAAATATCGCGGTGGTTGATAAACGTTCGCAGTTTAAACAGGTGCATGAATACCCTATAGGCGGTAAGCCACCAATGATGACACATATTTTTAAAAATGAAAATGGCGAAACAATTATTGCAGTGAAAGGTGCACCGGAAGCAATTTTGCGCAATACAAATTTGTCTGTTACTGAAATCAAACACATCGAAGAACAATCATTGCAGTTTGCAAAACAAGGTTATCGGGTATTGGGTGTTGGTAAAGGAATCTGGAATGAAAAACATTATCCAGTTTCGCAGGAAGAATTCACGTTTGAATTTTTAGGATTGATTGCATTTAACGATCCGCCAAAACAAAATATAGCTGATATCATTCGCACATTTCATGAAGCGGGGATTCAGGTAAAAATTATTACAGGCGATTATGCTGAAACGGCTGTTGCTATTGCTAAACAAATCAATTTGAATACTGCCTATGAATATTTAACCGGTAAAGAAGTGCTGGAACTTTCGCCGGAAAAAGTAAGGCAAAAAGTAGAAACAGTAAACATTTTTGCACGCATGTTTCCTGAAGCAAAATTAAAAGTGATAAATGCTTTAAAAGAAAATGGTGAAGTGGTTGCAATGACGGGTGATGGCGTAAATGATACGCCTGCATTAAAAGCAGCGCATATTGGTATTGCAATGGGCAAGCGTGGAAGTGAAGCCGCAAAAGCAGTTGCATCTATTGTAATTACGGATGATGATTTGATTCACATGACCGATGCTGTTGCGCTGGGCAGAAAAATTTATGACAATCTAAAAAAAGCAATTCAATACATCGTGTCCATTCACATTCCCATTATTTTAATTGTAACCCTGCCGTTATTATTTGCATGGAAATTTGTAAACTTTTTTTCACCTGTACATGTAATTTTTCTTGAACTGATTATGGGACCAACCTGCTCCATTATTTATGAAAACGAACCAATAGAACCTGGAACAATGCAACGTGCACCAAGAAAATTGATAACAACTTTTTTATCAGGCAAACAATTGCAAACAAGCATTGCGCAAGGCTTAATGATAACGGCAGGTTGTTTGGGTTTAGGTTATTATTTTATGCAGCTCAATGCTGACGTATCAACAGTTCGCACAATAATTTTCATCACATTATTATTCAGCAATATTTTCCTGACGTTGGTAAACCGTTCTTTTCAGTATTCAATTATAACAACACTTCGCTATAAAAATTACATGGTACCAATTGTGATTCTTATCACGCTTGCATTTATTTTTTGCCTTTTATTTATTCCTTTCATACGCGCATTGTTTCTGCTGCAAACAATTTCTTTAAATGCAATTATTGCATGTTTGATTGTGGCATTTATAAGTACAATGTGGATCGAGCTTTTTAAACATAAAAGTAAATAAGTTCAAACATGATAAATAACATTCACCGAAATGGATAACATCATTTATATATCTTATTCATCTTATTTTTATAACAGTCTAAAATTTTATTTATGGAAAACATCAATTTTCTTGAAAACCTTGCAACACGTTTGGGGCAAACAGCATCTGTAAAAAATGTATATGGTGAGCCTGTTATTGCGGGTGATAAAACCATTATACCTGTTGCACAAATTATGTATGGTTTTGGTGGAGGTTATGGTTACGGACAAAAGCCAAAGAAATTGCAAACACAGGAAAATCTTTCTGTGCAGAGCGATGAGAAAAAGAATAGTGGCGAAGGTCTTGGTGGTGGCGGCGGAATAGTTGCTAAACCAAAAGGCGTTTATGAAATTTCAAATAAGTGCACAAAGTTTATTCCTGCAAATAACACAAGACTTTTAATTGCGATGTTGCTAACGGGTTTTGTAATCCGTGGCTTAATGCATAAAAGAAGAAGATGATTGTTGCATAGGGATGAAATAAGGCTTTCTAAAAAATTTTTATTGGTCGTGTACGCCTGGTTGAATGACAAGTACTAGCGATCTGCTATTATAAGCAAAGCCGAAACCAAACTGATCTCGTTTGCCATGTAATGAAGTGGTACCATTAATGTTACAATGCGATTTTTTAAAAATCTCACATGCAAATTATGTGACTATAATCACTGTTTTTCTTGACCAATATCATCCGCTGCACTTTTCATCATATATAATTTCACGCTTTTAAAACAAAAAATTATTTGTCATGAAAACAATCATCGCTCCAACAGATTTTTCTCCGGTATCAGTAAATTCCTGCTTATATGCGGCTAAGCTGGCAGAAGATATTAAAGCTGATCTTTTGCTGTTTCATACAATGGAACTACCAATAGCTGTTGCAGAATATCCTGTAACCGAAGATGTGTTTGATGAAGAAGGAATGGAAAAAGAATTGCAGGCTTTAAAGAATAAACTTGCTGCTGCAACAAACAATAAAATAAAGATCAAAACAAAAAATATTCTTGGTTCACCCGAATATGAAATAAAAGAGCTCACTAAGACTGCAAAGCCATTTGCGGTTGTTATGGGCACACATAGCTATAGTACGCTTGACCGGCTCTTCCTGGGAAGTACAACTGCTTACACTGCAAAACATTTAAATTATCCTGTAATTGTTGTGCCGCAAAACACAAGTTATAAAGCAATAAAAAAGATTGCGCTGGCTTCAGATCTAAAAAATGTTTATGATTTACCGGCATCTGAAATTGAAATGATCGTAAAACTATTTAATGCAGAGCTTGAGATTTTTTATGCAGGTAAAAATGAAAATGTGATCAACAAAAATGCTATCGGAAGTGTGATGTTAGACCACCGGCTGGTAAGGCTCGATCCCAAATTTTATACAGTGGAAGATGAAGATACTTTACGTGGCATATCTGCACTTGCAGAAAAAAATGCGATTGACATGCTTATCGTAACTGCTAAAAAACATGGACCATTTCATAAATCACAATCACGGGAGTTTGTTTTTTATTCATCTGTGCCGGTAATGATAATTCATGAAAATGATTTACAAACAGGCAACAAATAACTAAAATTTTTTTATGCGAAAAATTGTGCTTGCAGCAAATGCAAATGAAGTAAAAACCTCTGCTGTGGATTTCGGCTGCTACATTGCCAATCTTACAAAATCTCCGCTTAGAGGTATTTTTCTCGAAAAGAATTCTAAAGTAACTGAAACATTAGTTGCAGCCGGCGATGAAGAATACGAAACTGCTGAGGCAGACATTACAACTAATACCAACCTTTTTTGCAACAGGTGTCTGCATAACGATGCAAGACATTTAATTCTTCATGTACAAGGCAATCCGTTACACGAGATGATCAAAGAAAGTCGTTATTCAGATGTTATAATTGCAGATGGTAATACTTCTTTTAATGGAGATAGTGGTTGGCCATCAGCATTTGTAAAAGCATTATTAGAAAATGCTAAATGCCCTGTAATTATTTCACCGTTTGATTTTGATGAAATAAATGAAATAGTGTTTGCTTATGATGGAACTGATTCTTCCATTTTTGCAATGAAGCAATTTATTTATCTCTTTCCTGAATTTAGTGATGTAACAATTACCTTGCTGCAGGTTTTAAAAGATGAAGACAGCGATATTACTGAAGAAGGAAAACTGAAAGACCTGTTAATGATGTATTATGATGCCGTGCATTATGAAACTTTACACGGCGATGCAGATATGGAATTATTTAAAAAATTTCTTTCGCATCGTAATAAAATGTTGGTGATGGGCGCGTATGGCAAAAAGAGAATTGTTAATGAAAGCACTGCTGATATTCTTTTAAAAACTTTAAACATCCCAATGTTTATTGCACACTGCTGAGCTTTAATTTTTATCAAACGAAAAACAGTTGGACGCTTTCTGGACGCATACTGAACCTGATCTCTATCAGCAATTAAATACTTCATTAAATGGTTTAACTGAAGCCAATGCGCATCAAAAGCAAACACAAAATATAAAC
>DASZUY010000267.1:0-2671 GCA_035547495.1 Parafilimonas sp.
AATTTTTGTTCATCAAATGTTTGAATATCTGTTCCAAAATTTCTTTCGATCGAACAAATGCTTTGCGCTTTAGGTTCGATTGCAGTTGCGGAGAGAAAGAAAAGTTTGATTGGCATTTTATTTATTTCATCCCATAAAAACTTATCCCAGTTTTTGCATGCATACATATCGTCATTCATGTACAAAATATAATCTGTAAATGCAAGCGTGCTGCAAATATTCAAGGCGTAGCAAACACCGATATTTTCTTTGCTGATCGTGTAATCAAAATTTTGCTGTTCAACCCATTCTTTTGTTCCGTCGGTTCCTTCGTTTATGTGAATGATTATTTGATGATTGAAGAAAGAATTTTTTTTAATGCTTTCGATGCATAATTGCAGGTAAGCAAGATTGTTCCATGTTGGAATGAGTATTGAAAATTTCTGATCGGTAAAATTTGTCTTCTTAAAAACTTTTATATCTGCGGTTGTCATCATAAAAATTAAGACAATATTTTTTGTAATGATTTGTAAACCGCTTCCGCTGAAATCGTTTGAATATCTGAACTCACCGCTTCATAATGTAACAAATTGTTTTTTTGGTCTTTCAATTTTTTTGAAAATCTTTCAGGGTACATTGTTATTACATTTTGCAAATTGAATGAGCTGTAATCTGTGAACCTGTAATAATTATTTCCGTTTGCTAAAATAATTAAAGGCGTATTACACGCAACAGCAGCGTGTGTTGCCATAGTATCATTCGTGATTATGGCTTTTGCGTTCGCGATCATTTCAATCATTTCATTCAAAGATGTTTTGCCCGCTATATTATTTACTCCTGTATCAGCAACAATCTTTTCAGCCATTATTACATCTGAATTTCCGCCGGCTACAAAGATGTTGTATTTGTTTTCTTTTTTTATCATATTGATCAACTCAATCCATCTTTGTGCAATCCATCTTTTACTTTTTGCTGAAGCGCCAATGAAACAAATGATGTTTGCTGTTTCTGATTTATCAATATTGATTTCAGGTTTTGTTATAGAAATATTTTGTTTACAACACCATTCTGCAAAAGAACGATTGAAGTTAAATTCATGAGTTAAATTATCAGCAGGAAATAATTCGTTGTAAAAAGAATTTGATAATTGATTCCAGGAATCATAAACGAAATTATTTTCTGCAGCTATCATTGTTTTAGCACCGGTTGCGATCGCGCATAAATCATCTAACAATAATGGTCGCGTTCTTGAAGGGCAAATCACAACTGCAAATTTTTTTTCATTTAATTCGCTCCAAATTTTCTCTCTGTAGGATTCGTTTGTCAAATATTGCTTTTTATCAATCCATATTACTAAATCAACTTTATCCTTATCAAATTTTTCAAACAACTCTTTCCAAACAATGTTGCCTAATAAGGTAAAAGAATAATTTTTCCATCGTTCAGCATTTTTATAATAGCCTAAAAAATTTCTAAACAGAATATAATCGCCAATATCATCTAATCTTATTATTAGAATTTTGTTTGAAGAATTGTTGTTCTTTTGAAGATGCAGCGTGTTTTTCCAGGTATGAAATTGTTTTAAAAGTTTTTGTTCTTTTTTGCGTGATTTTATTCTTCTTATTAAAACAGAAAAAAAGCGGGACATTGAATAAAATAAAGTTGAGATTGGAATTTACATGATTAAATAGGTTTGACCTTCCAATGCTAATTGTGTTTGCGGAAATATTTCCTGCGCTTCCAATAAAAATTCATCAAGCGTTTCGTACGTGCTGCTAAAATGCCCGATCAACAAACATTTTGCATCCGCCAGTTTTGCAAGTTGCGCAGCTTGAACGCTTGTAGAATGAAACCGGCTTATCGCTTTTTCCTCTTTATCTTTCAAATACGTTGCTTCATGATAAACCATGTTTACATTTTTAATCTTCTCAACAAGTAATTCATTGTATAAAGTGTCTGCACAATAAGCATACGAACGCACCGGCTTGTTTGCGATCGTTAATACATTGTTGGGAATTGTTTTTCCGTCAGCAATATAATCTTCGCCTTTTTTTAAACGCTCATAATAAGTAATGGGTACATTATATTTTTCAGTGGCTTCTGCATTTATTTTTCGCGGATTTCTTTTTTCACGAAATAAAAAACCCCAACAATCTATGCGGTGAAAAACTTTAAAGCATTCAACATATACATGGTCTTCATCAATCAAAACATAATTATTTTCTAAAGCATGAAAATGTAAAGTATACGGAAGTCTTGTATCAGAAATACTTAACTGTAAATCTAAAATTTGTTGTAAAGCTGCAGGCGCATACAAATGCAAATCATTTATCCTTCCCAGCAAACCATAACTTGTAATTAACCCGGGCAAACCAAAATAATGATCGCCGTGCAAATGAGAAATAAATATATGATTGATCTTTCCGCGGCGTATCTTATAAGCATTCATTTGCATTTGCGTTCCTTCTCCACAATCAACTAAAAATAGCTGGTCGTTTAAACTTATAACCTGCGATGTTGGATGCCTGTTATAAGCCGGAAGCGCTGAATTATTGCCAAGAATTGTTACGCCGAACATTTATCTAAATTAAATTAAATCTTATACCAAACTTTCCAAGACTGTTAAAACATTACAGATTGAAAGTTTTCAATTTATTTTTGAAAAAAACTGCATTGAGTTTTCCCGCTGTTG
>DASZUY010000268.1:0-2544 GCA_035547495.1 Parafilimonas sp.
TATTTGCTCTTAATAAAAATTTCCATGTTTTAGTTGTTGATGATAATTCACCTGATGGCACAGGCGCCGCGGTTAAAAACTTAATGGCAGTTTATGAAGGGCAATTGTTTATTGAAGAAAGAGTTGGCAAACTTGGCCTTGGTACTGCTTACATTTACGGCTTTGAATGGGCGATTGAAAAAGGATATGAATTTATTTTTGAAATGGATGCAGATTTTTCTCATAAGCCTCAGGATCTTGAAAGATTATATAAAGCGTGCAAAGAAGATGGCTACGATGTTTCAATTGGAAGCAGGTATGTTCCCGGAGGCAAAATAGTAAACTGGCCATTGGATCGCCATGTTTATTCAAAGGGCGGGGCTTTTTATACAAGGCTAATTACTTTTATGCCGGTGAAAGATCCCACGGCAGGTTTCGTGTGTTATAAAAGAGAAGTATTAGAATCTATAAACTTCGAAGAAATAAAATTCATTGGTTATGCATTTCAGATAGAAATGAAGTTTGCTGCCTGGAAGCTTGGTTTTAAAATAAAAGAAATACCCATTGAATTTGAGGACCGAAAGATTGGCACCAGTAAAATGAGCGGACGCATTTTAAAAGAGGGCGTTTTAGGCGTGCTTTCCATTCAGTTTAAAAGCCTCTTTAAAAATTATCGACGTCGTATGAAAGCTAAACCTTCCTCTCCAAAAAAATATTACCAGTCCGTAAAGCAATTGTAAACCTTTGGGTTCAAAAGCATTACTTATCCCACAGAAAATAATGTAACACTTAGCATTAATTTAATAAATTTGTAGCCATAAGGCAAACAAAAAATACGAATTTGCGCCTGACCCATCTACTACCTCGTTAAATTCAATACATATTTTTTTAAGGATAAAATTGTGATGCTATGTATTCTTACGCATTGTTAGAACCAGGTTGTTATTATTTAGTTCAGGAAAAAGAAAACGACAAGCTTTCTCTGTTACAGGTAAAAGTGATAAGCGATTATTGTATGTATGTTGAAAAATATTCTGATACAGTTGTCCAGGAATGGAAACGAAAAACAGACGAAATATTTGACATTATAGAATTGTTGAGCGATGATGCTGTGAAAGAGTGGACGAATGCTTACTACAAAAATGAAGACGCCTATTACGAAGAAGATGACGATGAATAGATAGTTATTTACTCGTCATATTTATTATAGGCACAATCATTTCCTCCATACTTATACCGCCATGCTGAAAAGTATTGCGATAATAATTCACATAGTAATTGTAATTATTCGGGTAACACAGGTAGCCGTCTTCTTTTGCAAAAATGTATGATGAATTTACGTTAGGTACAGGCAAGCCCGCTTGTTTTGGATCACGAAATGCAAGCACTTCCTTAGGTTCATAATTCAAATTTCTTCCGTGTTTGTAACGAAGATTTGCGGTTGTTTGTTTATCACCAATTACTTTATAAGGAGTATTTACACGCACACTTCCGTGATCGGTTGCTAATACTAAATTTATTTTTTTATCTGCAATTTTTTTCAGTGCCTGGTGTAAAGGACTATATTCAAACCAACTGCGCGTTATGCTGCGATAACTTGTTTCATCACCAGCTAATTCTTTTAATACTTCCATTTCAGTTCTCGCATGGCTTAGCATATCAACAAAATTGTAAACAATAATATTCAAATCATTATTTAAAAGATTATGAATGTTGTTCAGCAGTTGTTGCCCGTCGTTGTGATGCAACACTTTTGTATAGCTGAACTTTATATCATCTTTTCTTAAGCGCTTTAATTGCGCCTTAAAAAATTCTTCTTCGTATAAATTTTTGCTGCCTTCATCATCATCATTCTTCCAGTAGTTTGGAAATTGTTTTTCTATTTCTAAAGGAAGCATGCCTGCAAAAATTGCATTACGGCTGTACTGCGTTGCAGTAGGTAAAATGCTGTAGAATGTTTCTTCTTCTAAAATGCGAAAGCTCTCTGCAAATATTGGCTGAATCGCTTTCCATTGATCAAATCGTAAATTATCAATCAATATAAAAAATGTTGGCGTGCCTTTTTCAACTTTGGGCAATATTTTATTACGAAATACATTATGGCTCATCACCGGTGCATTATCATTTTTTGCACTAATCCAGTTAGCATAATTTTTACTTATGAATTTAAAAAACTCAGTGTTCGCTTCTTGTTTTTGTGTTTGAAAAACTTCCTGCATTTCAGGGCTGTTACTCTTCTCCATTTCAAGCTCCCAATAAACTAGCTTTCTATATATATCCATCCATTCATTATAATCGGGATTGCTGTTTAAAGCCATGAATAAATTACGAAACTGTTGTTGATATGCAGATGTGGTTTTTTCGCCAACTAATCTTTTATTATCAATAATTTTTTTAAGGCAAAGCAACACCTGGTTTGGGTTTACGGGCTTGATCAAATAATCGGTAATCTGGCTGCCAATCGCATCATCCATTAAATTTTCTGTTTCATTTTTGGTTATCATTACAACCGGAATATTACTTACTTCTTTAATTTTCTGCAAGGTTTCCAGCCCTGTAATTCCG
>DASZUY010000269.1:0-5505 GCA_035547495.1 Parafilimonas sp.
GGATAGGCATGTTCTAAAAACCATCCGCAAATTGCGTGACCAGCCTCGTGATAAGCGATGATCTCTTTTTCTTCAGGAGAAATGATTTTATTTTTCTTTTCAAGACCGCCAATTACCCTGTCAATTGCATCCTGAAAATCGCTCATGTCAACGGTTTCTTTTCCTTTACGAGCTGCAATTAATGCTGCTTCGTTACAAACGTTTGCAATATCAGCGCCGGCAAAACCTGGCGTTTGTTCTGCAAGCTTAAATATGTTTAATGATTGAGAAACTTTAATTGGTTTTAAATGGACTCTGAAAATATCTTCTCTGCCTTTTACATCAGGGCGATCAATTGAAATTTGTCTATCGAAACGACCAGGACGTAACAATGCCGTATCTAAAACATCGGGTCTGTTGGTGGCAGCAAGAATAATAATTCCACTTTCGCCACTGAAGCCGTCCATTTCAACCAGCAACTGGTTTAATGTGTTTTCTCTTTCATCATTGCTTACAATAGCATTTCTGCCGCGTGCACGACCAATTGCATCTATTTCATCAATGAAAATTATACAAGGTGCTTTTTCTCTTGCTTGTTTAAATAAATCACGAACACGACTTGCACCAACACCCACGAACAATTCAACGAAATCAGAACCACTCATACTAAAGAATGGTACCTGAGCTTCGCCTGCCATCGCTTTTGCAAGCAATGTTTTACCAGTGCCCGGAGGTCCAATTAGCAATGCACCTTTTGGAATTTTACCACCAAGTGCTGTATATTTTTTTGGATTTTTCAGGAAGTCAACAATTTCCATCACTTCCACTTTTGCTTCATCAAGCCCGGCAACATCAGTAAATGTGATGTTTACTTTAGTTCCTTTATCAAATAACTGCGCTCTTGATTTTCCAATATTAAAAATACCACCCGGGCCGCCGCCTGCTGCGCCGCCTCCGACTTTTCGCATCAGCAAAACCCATAAACCAACAAAGAGAAGAATAGTTATAATGGTATTGGCTACCGGGCCAAACCACTGCCCTTCATCATACGTGTTTACCGGAACCTCAGCCATATTATTGGCTTTATAAAAATCATCCAGCTCACGGTTAAAACTCTGCCAGTCTGTAACCTTAAACTCAAATAAAGGTTTTGATGCGGCATCCGCGCCTAAGGGCTTTGTAAATTTTGTACGGTAATAATCTTTGTTTAAACTGGCGGGTTTAATATAAACACGAACAAGGTCTTTGTTGCTAACCTTATCGATTTTGGCAACGTCGCCATCTTTCAACATGTCATTTTTAAATTCCTGCTCTGTAATTGTTTGCACGTCGGCATTGCCATAATTCAATACATTGTAAGCAATTAAAATAATTGCTACAAATGCGTAGATCCAGTATATGCTAAAACGGGGGCCGCGGCGCCCTTTTTCGTTTCCGCTGCCCTTTTCATAAAGATCAGGTTTCAATTTATTTTTTTCCTGTGCCATATAATCTAGCTTTCGCTTAATTTAAAAAGGTAAATGTATTTAATTATACTCCTGCAAAACTGCGTCGCTCCACATTTCTTCCAGTTTATAAAATTTTCTTGCATCTGGCTGCATAATATGCACTACAATATTAATATAATCTATAAGTATCCAGTGCATTTGCTGGTAACCCTCGTGATGATAAGGTATTTCGCCGGTTTGCTTTTTTATAGTCTCTTCAACAAAATCAGCAATTGCCTTAACTTGTACCGTACTTGTTGCTTCACAAATAATAAAATAATCACTGATTGCTTCCGGTATTTTTCTAAGATCAAGAGATACAATTTTCTCTCCCTTTTTTTCCTGGATGGCTTTTATAATAAGTTTTAAAATTCTGGAGTTAGAATTAAGCCGAACGATTGTATTTTTTTTTCTTGAAGTTAAAGCGGTAATAGGTTCCAAATAAGCAACTTTTTATAATATTCGAAATGTAGTGAGATCAATTTATTTTTTGTTATTGAAGTAAGATTTAAAAATGCAACGGTTGGGAAGCAATTAATCTTATAACTAAATTTAATTTCGTTTCAAAATTACTAATTCTTTGCAAGTCGCATTCACAAATAACACAATCGGTAATCCCTTTATAAAATTAAATTCAATTGACAGCACCAACAACTATGCCATGCAACAGGTAAAAAATGGCATTGCAAAACACGGTGCTGCTTATTTTGCGCAAGAACAAACTGCAGGTAAGGGTCAACGGAATAAACAATGGTTATCTGCTAATAATCAAAATATAATTCTCTCTGTTGTGATTGAAACAACCCCGCTTTTGTTATGGCAGCAGTTCAGCTTAAGTGTAGTTGCCGCTTTAAGCGCGTTAGATTTATTTAACAATTACGCAACGAAAAAATTTAAAATTAAATGGCCAAACGATTTGTATTGGCAGGACAGAAAGACAGGAGGCATATTGATTGAAAATATTATAAACGGTTCAAAGTGGAAATATGCTGTAATAGGTTTTGGATTAAATATAAATCAAACGGTGTTTGATCCTTCGCTTAAAAATGCGTCTTCACTACAGCAGATAACCGGTAAAGATTATGATGTAATTAAACTATCACAAGAATTATGTTTGATTTTAGAAGTAAACTTTAATGAGCTGCTTGCAGGCAAAACCAACGAATTACTAGATAGATATAATGAGCATCTCTTTAAAAAAAATCAAATAGCAAAGTTTAAAAGAGATTCAGCCATTTTTGAAGGACGAGTAATAAAAGCAGATAAAACAGGAAGACTAATTATAGAAACTTTGTACGAGGAAGCGTATGAATTTGGCTCAATAGAATGGATTATTGAATAATAATTTTTTAAAATGATATGTTCTTTTAAAGATTTTATACCGGTTGTTCATAAAAGTTCTTTTGTTCATCCATTTGCATGCGTAACGGGGAACGTGATAATTGGAGCTGATGTTTATATTGGACCCGGAGCAGCTATCCGCGGAGATTGGGGAAAAATTATAATTGAAGATGGATGTAATGTGCAGGAAAATTGCATCATTCATATGTTTCCCGGTGTTACTGTATTATTAAAAGCAGGTGCACATATCGGGCACGGTGCAATAATTCACGGGGCAACTATTGGCAGAAACTGTTTGGTTGGAATGAACAGCGTAATTATGGATAATGTAGATCTGGGCGACGAATGCATTGTTGGTGCGTTAAGCATGATTAAGGCGGATGAAAAAATTCCTGCACGCAGCTTGGTTGCTGGCAATCCTGCCAAAATAATTAAACAAGTAAGTGATGAAATGATAAAATGGAAAACGGAAGGCACGAAATTATATCAGCAATTACCAAAAGATATGTTTGCAAGTTGGAAAGAATGCGAACCATTAAGCGAACTACCCACAGAACAGCCGAATCAGCAGAATGTTTATCAAACCTGGAACGACATAAAAAAGAAAAAAGAATGAGGCGCCTGAGATATTTTTTATTTGGAGCATTTATAATTTTTCTATTTATGTCATGTAAGGCACAGCAATCTTCGTTAATACAAGGTATTGATAAAGCTGCAAGTAATCAGGATGTAGAAGATTCTGTAATTAACCAACTACGCAACGATAATGATTTAATTATTGCATATGCTGTTGAAAATTTTGCCTGGGTAAAATCAATTCACTATAAAATAATTGCAAAGAAAAACAATGAGTGGAAAGCTTATCTGTATAATGTAAACCTGATGAAGCCGGATGTTTCTAAAAGCTTTACTGAAGTAAAAGCTGATAAAACTGCATGTGATGCATTGGCTGATTATATTATGCAATCGAAAGCATGGAATATTAAAGGTGATCAAGGCAGTAATTTTTGCCCAAACGGAAACACAAACTGTAATATAAACGATGCTGCTTCTGCAAGGCTTTGGATCATCACTAAGAGATCTGTATTTAATCCTTCTTACTATGCGCCTGAATTCTACCAGGAGTGTTGTGCCGATAGCAGCAGAGCTGTATTTCTTTCTATAAAAATTAAAATTGAAAGCTGCGCAAACTTTGTTCAAGGTTCAACTAATAATTATAAAGCGAAAAATTAAGTTATTATTAAAATAAACTTTTTGTGTTTATAGTGATCGTAGTGCGCAATTTGTTATAAAAGTACTTATGAAATATCTGCAAATCCTGCCGCAGATACTATTAGTAATATTAAGTTTATCTTGTTCTCATCTTGATAAAAACGTTACTTCACCAAGTTCTATTCCTTCAAATAATATTAACGTTATCCTTATAGTTGGTGATGATATTGGATATGAGATACCAACTTGTGACGGCGGGCAATCTTATTTAACGCCACATCTGGATTCACTTGCTGAAAATGGTGTGCGGTTTACTGAATGTTATTCATCTCCCTTATGTTCTCCATCGAGAATATCACTGCTTACAGGTAAATATAATTTTCGAAATTATTTTTCGTGGGGCATTTTAAATACCAACCAGCTTACACTCGGCAATTTGTTTCAGGATAATGGTTATAAAACCTATTACGCAGGTAAATGGCAGCTGGATGGTGGCGCATCTTCTATAAAAAAATTTGGGTTTGATGATTATGTAGTTTGGCAGCCATTTAATTTATCGTGGACACAAGATGGCAGCCGTTACAAAGGCCCTTTATTATATGCGGATGGAAACTATATTTCCGCAGACTCTTTACAAAATAAATATGGTGATGATGTTTTTAGTGATTCAATAGAAAATTTTATTTCGCAGAATAAGCAAAAGCCGTTTTTTGTTTATTACGCAATGGCATTGGCACACTTGCCTTTCTCTCCAACACCTGATGATGCAGATTATGCAGCATGGCCAAGCGGAAACGTAAACAGATCTGACACAAAATATTTTCCTGGCATGATAAAATACATGGATAAAAAAATTGGTGTATTAGAAGATTTTTTGCAACAGAATAATCTTGACAAAAACACCATCATACTTTTTGTTGGCGACAATGGAACGCCTACGGAAATCACTTCCCAATTTGATGGTACAGATATACAAGGCGGAAAGGGTCATACATATACATATGGCACGCACGTTCCGCTAATTATTTTTTGGCCGGGAAAAATTATGGCAGGTAGTGTTGATAATAGTCTTGTGTCGTTGCCTGATTTTTTGCCAACACTTGCAGATCTTACACATATATCTATTCCTGCTTCGTTTAATCCGATTGACGGTGTAAGTTTTGCCAATCAGTTATTTGGCGATTATTCTTCCGCAAGAAATTTTATTTTCAATTATTATCATTACGATACTTCGTTTGTTCCTGTTCAATGGGTACAAAATGCTCAATTTAAATTATACGGCAACAGCAATAATGATTATCATGTCCCGGGCTTTTACGATTTGCAGGATGATATTATGGAACACACTCCTATAAGCAATGCTTATTTAAGTATTGGTGAGCGTATTGTAAAACAAAATTTTCAGCACGTGCTTGACAGTTTAAAATAAGTTGCAGTTTTGTGTTGAATGTATACTATAAATAAAATTGCGGAGGTACTGGAAGCT
>DASZUY010000270.1:0-7124 GCA_035547495.1 Parafilimonas sp.
AATTTTTGATAAAGCTTGTTTGTTTCGGTATGATAAAAATGCAAGAAAATACTTTCATTTTTTCCCTGGAGAATTGATTCACCTGCATCTATTTTTTCTGTAACAAAATTGTTTTGTAAAAGAAAAGACTGCAGTTGAGCTTCACCAACATTTGTAACCCATTCAAGTTTATCTATGGTTTCTAAATGCCTGCGAAAAATTCCTGTTTGTAAAAATGTTTTATCAGGAAATTGATTCTTCAATTTTTCGTCGAACGACAGTGCAAAATCTTCAATCTGTCCATACAAATAACTGCCAATGTTATTTAAAAAATATTCAATTGATTCCTGGATACTTTTCTGTGTTTTCTCACCGAAGCCTTTATACAAAGTAAGCCGGTTTTCGTTGCAGGCATATAATAATTCACCAATGCTTTCAATGCCCATTTCTTTCCATATAACTGTAATTTTTTTTGGACCGATGCCTTTAATATTCATCATTTGCATAATGCCTGGTGGCGTTTTTTCAATTAGTTCAGTTAGTGCGGAAATTTCACCGCGCTCAAAAATTTCAATAATTTTTTTTGCCGCAGAATCGCCGATGCCTTTTATTGAAGAAAGTTTGTTCGCAGGTATTTCTGAGAGCTGCTCTGGTAATTTATCAATTGTAAAGGCAGCAGAAGAATAAGCTTTTGCTTTAAAACTGTTTTCGCCATGAATGTCCATGAGTTTAGACAATAACGAAAACTGGTCAGCAATAAAAGAATTATCAGCAGTCATTTTTCAAAACTAATATTGTTGATGTAAATAAAATAAAAAAGCCATTCCGGAGAATGGCTTAAAAGTTTAAGGGTGAAATATTTATTGATATTTTATTACCAATTTAGGGCGCAGGTTACTGTTTGACTGTTCACAACTTCCAAAAACCAGAGAACGATAAGTCTCTTGGTTTTTGAGACGAATATAGAAGCCAAAATTTTGATCCGGATGAGCAACCATATAGGCAACAAGTTTTGTGACATCAACTACTGGATTATAATTCCACTGACTTGTTGAAGCTGGAAGAGTGGCTTCATCTTCATTAGTAGACGTTGGCTTTGTAGGAAATGTGACAGTGTTATCATTCCAAGGTTCAGTTACTCGTTTAATAAAGCAAGCATTTGGTCCATAATTTCCTTGGGGAGTACTCTCCGATGATGACAATCCGTATAAATGCAGTTGCGCTGATAAGACTTTTGAAGATGAAGGAACCTTGTTGAGATTAACGAACCTTATTAATGATCCAGATGTGTACGGAGCACCATCAACTGTCCAAGATGATATACTCAATTCCGGAACATAATTAACATTACCTGATTCAACACCGGCTTGTTCAACAACATATACATCTTGACCCTTGCTTTTCCCGGGTATTAACGATAATGTAAAAACATCTCCATTTTTACTTAGAGAAACTTCATCGGTTGAACTTTTAGATAAATTGTCTGTAGGTTTTTGAATATCACTTTTTTGGCAACTTACAAATGCAAAAAGTGCAAGAACAAAAATTAAAATTTTAATCTGCTTCATGATATAGCTTTGGTTTTAAAATTTGATAACGAACTAAATAAAGGGTTTAGGAAGAACTGCCACAATATTAACTCTGAAAGTGAAACTTCTTACAGTTATTTTATAACCGTAGCAGGTTTTCTAATAAGCGTAGTTTTTTTCTAATAAGTGTTACTGGCGAAATCCAAATAATTGTAAAAAATCATTTTTTCTTCTTGATGCCAATGGGATAAGTGATTTATCTTTCATTTCTATTTCTCCGCCTTTTCCCTTATTGTATTTCGTAATGAAATTCATATTTATTAAATGGGAATGGTGGGCACGAAAGAAAATATTTCCTGGTAATAAATCTTCGTATTCCTTCAAACTTTTTGAAGACATATAATTTTTCCCGTCACTCAGAAAAATAGTTGTATAACTTCCTTTTGCTTCACACCTTATAATGTGATCTATATCCACTAAATGAAAGCCTGTTGACGTTGATATCTTTATAGATGCATGAGGCTTTTGGGTTGTGAAACTCTGAAGTAACTGCTCAACCTTTTGTGAAATATCCTGATTACGATTTTTTTGAATTGATTTATTTACTGCTGTAACAAGTTCAGTTATATTTATTGGCTTAAATAAATAATCTAAAGCCGAATATCGAATGGCTTTTAAGAGATAATTATCATAAGCGGTTGTAAAAATTACATCGAATTGTATTGGCTGCAGTATATCCAACAGTTGAAATGAATTACCACCGCTTATTTCAATATCGAGGAAAACAAGATCTGGTGCAGCATCGTTGATTAACTTTATAGAACTCTCAATTGAATTGGAATTGCCAACTACTTTAACTTGAAGGCAATATACCTCAAGCATCTTTTTTAATATGGCTACATTTTTGGGCTCATCTTCTACTATCACAGCCCGTATTATTTCATTACTCATAGTTTAATGGTAGTTTAATAATAACGCGCGTTCCTGTTTCGTTGTCCTTATTCAAATCTTCTATTAAAACCAAAATATTTGCGTGATAAATATTATTTAGACCATCAATTCTTTTTTTTACCAGCTCCATTCCCTTTGATTGATGATTTATTCGAGAACTGTTTTTTAAAATAAGAGACATCTTTCTGCCAACGCCATTATCTTCAATTATGCACTTTAACGAATTTCCTTCAACAGTAAAATTGATTTGTATTGATCCTTTTCGATCTTGCAGATTTAATATGCCATGTCTTATGCTGTTTTCTACATAAGGTTGTAAAATCAACGGCGGAATCAATACATTATTTATTTGTATGGCTTTATCAATGGATATAGTATAATCAAAAGCCTTTTCATATTTTGTTTGTTCGATATTAAGATAAGTTTCTAAATATTTTACTTCTTCATCAAGTGAGATAAATTTTTTTTCAGAAATAACAAGTGTTTGCCTAATGAGCGATGAGAATTCTGAAATAAAATGATTTGCTTCTAAAGCGTTACCTGCAAATAAATATTGTTGTAATGAATTAAGGCTGTTAAAAATAAAATGTGGATTCATTTGAGCACGCAATGCCATTTGCTCGAGCTCGTGAATCTTCTTTTCACGAAGTATTTTTTCATTTGCGCTTTTGTTAATCGCTTTAATTCTTTGCTGAACAATTAGCGAAATCAAAAATACAATGACAAGCGCGACCATTGTTTTAAACCACCACAGCTGCCAAAGCATTTTTTCTTTTACAAATGCAATTGAAATGGTTTTGCTCTTTATTCCATATTTATTGACGGCATAAATATTGAAAGTATAACTACCACCAGCAAGAGATTCAAAGTCTATAGAATTTTGTTTAGTTGATTGCCAGGAACTGTCCAGCCCAATCAGTTGATAGTAATATGTAATATCGCCTGATGAAATGTAGGAAATACCAGCATACTGAAATTGCAAAAAATTATCATCGCTTAAAAGATCAATACTATCTCTGTTGTAATACCAATCTCTATTCTTAGATTGAATATCTATTAATTTCAACTCACAGATAGAATTGTTTTGAATTTTGCTTGGTCGAAAAAAAGTGACGCCGAACGGTGTTCCCGCGAATACTGAATCTTTCCCTGCGTAAATACAATTAATGACCTCACAGTCTAAGCCTTCGGCTGCTGTAATACGAATAATTTTAAATGGATAAACGGAAAGGTCAATCCTACAGATCCCTTTTTCTGTTCCAACCCAAAGAAATTTGCCAGACGTGGATAAGCATCGGCATAAATTGCTTGTCAAACCATCATTTGTTGTTAAATGATGTATTACTTTATTATCCCGTAGACACACAAGACCGTTGTTGCCGGTCGCAATCCATAAATCTTCAGACACAGGAACTGTAGCTACAATTTTATCTTTTAAAAAAAAACTACTGTCCCCTAAGTTTATTATATCTTGACTTGCATGTTTACTTCTTTTCATCACAATTAAACTGCCTAATGTTCCGATATAATATTTGCCTTTAAATTCACAAGCTGTTGTAACTCTGCCACGCCAAATTGTGTCAGGTTGGTTCAAATTATTTAAACTAGCATCGTAAACAATTCTATCACAAATAACTAATAGCGAGTCATTATGAAGCAACATACTTTTAATCGATGTTCTTGGATAAAAATCTTTGATATTATTATTTGTTACTTTAAAAACCCCGTTATCACTGCCAATAAATAAGTTTTTCTTGTCTGTCTGAATAGTTGAGACTTTCCCAATATTATACTCAATTCCTAGTTTTAGTTTTTTTAATTTATTAGTTTTCAGATCTAAATTCCAAAGCAACATTTTAGATGCACCTATGAACAAATTATTATTTAATCTGTTTAACGCATATACAGGCATATTGCCATCTTCAAGATTATAAATTTTAAATTGCGTTGATGACAAGCGATATAAACCGTGAGCTATGGTAGCAAACCACAAGTTGCCTTCATTGTCTTTGAAACACCTGTTTACTGTTTTATTTGTAAGAAAACTGTCGACAAATTTTTTTTGATTTATATTGAATAAGTATGTTGTCTGAGATGTGGAGATAGCAAAACTACTATCGCTAACATTTGATATGGTGTGGAAATGAGAAGGAGCTTTTGCGGTAAAGTATTCACTAGTTCGTTGGTTAAAAATTTCAAGCGAATCTTTATTTTTTATTACTGAATAATTACGGTTAAACTCCAGATTGTTCCTGGAAAAATCATGGTCGGATATCAATGCCCTTGCTGTTAACCCACTATTATATTCATATTTGGAAATTTGATAATTTGCAATATCACCCGGAAAACTTATAAATAAAGTACAATTGCCGTCCGGGCCTATGCCACAGGCATTTAAAAAAAAGCTATTCCCATCAATCTTATTTATTTCCTTTATTTCGTTGTTACGGGATAAAACATGCAAAATATTTAATTCAAGAAAAAAAATATTACCTCTTTTATCTTCACAGGCACTGAAGATTTCGCTTTTCTGATGAAATTTTCTTAACAGTGAATCGTTGGAAGCGTTATAAATCTTTCCATGGTAATAATAGCATACGGAATTTTTAAAAGGGAAAATCCAAACCCTGTTTTTTGAATCTACAAAAAGATTGATGATTTCATTTTCATTTATACCATCTTCAGATGAAAAATTCTTAAAGTGACTGCCATCAAAGCGGCTTAATCCTGTTTCTGTTCCAAACCACAAGAACCCGTCTTTATCCTGTGCTATTGTATAAACATTTATGCCGCTCAATCCATCCTTAATATCGTAGTGATAGTAATTATATTCCTGCGCATTGGTTGTTATTCCTAAAAAGTAAATGATAAAAGCAATTAGTAGAGTTGATTTCATTACAGTGAAGTTAATTGATAGACAGTATTAAATCATCACAAGCACTTTTGCATACTAATCCAAATTTCCTGAGCTGTATTTTTCCATTGAAATTGATTTTTTCTTTCTTTTCCTCTTTCAATTAAAGTTGATCTTAGATCGTTATTTGTATAAATGGCGATCATTGCATCTCTGATTTCATCTACATTAAACGGATTTACAAGCAAACCTGCATTACCAACAACTTCAGGCACCGAAGTTACGTTGCTTGCAATTACAGGCACGTCACACTGCATGGCTTCAACAGGTGGAAGTCCGAACCCTTCGATTAGCGGTACAAAGGTTAAGCAAAATGAAGATGCTAGTAGTGCTGATAAATCATCATTACTTAATCTGCCCGTAAAGATTATGTCATTTCCATTCTTCAGTTTCAATTTCAGTTCATGTAATTCCGAGGTGCGGTACATTTCCTTTCCGGCAATAACGAGTTTAAGATTGCTATTAGTTTGCTGTTTAAAAAGTTCAAACGCCTTCATTAGCCGATTAATATTTTTACGCGGAGAAATTGTGCCTATAAAAATAAAATAATCACAGCCTCCGGTAAACCTGTTTTTAATTTCCTGTTGAGCTGGTTTATCTAACGGATAGAAAAAATCATTTATTCCAAGATGAATCACATCAATCTTGTCTGAAGATGTCTTATATACGTTTATTATGTCTTTTTTACTGTATTCGGAAACTGTTCCAATGCGACAAGCTGTTTCAA
Organism: Parafilimonas sp.; assembly: GCA_035547495.1. Lineage (GTDB taxonomy): Bacteria > Bacteroidota > Bacteroidia > Chitinophagales > Chitinophagaceae > Parafilimonas. The sequence goes on from DASZUY010000270.1 coordinate 6,101, forward strand.
TTGATTTCGGTATAAAATAGTTATAGTAAATACGATTTGTCTGTTTTAAATCTTTGGGTCGATGAACAAAGTTCACGTCGTGAACAATACCATATTGTTTGCCTTTCCATCCCAAACATAAAATGCCATCAGGCGAAAAAAATAAATCGGGTTTAAGTTTGTGCAATAAATTTTTTGCGCTCCATTCAAACCAAACTATGTTTAGCAGCGCATGTTTTGCCGGCGGGAAAAGATTATGTGGCACAATGTTTTTACTGAATAAAAATTCATTTTCAATACCTGAATCAAACAGAAAATGAAATTCAATTTCAGGATGAGATAAGGTTAATTCTTTCAAAATATTGTATGTTACCCAGCCTATACCATCCATAGCATTTTTGCGGAGAAGGCGTGTATTTACTGCAATTTTCTTCATTAAAATACTAAAAAAATGTTTTTGTAGTAATCATAAAAAGTTTAGACAGTATACCCACTCGCAGAATAGAAAGCGGAATTTTAAATTCTACTTGCAACATTTTTTTTATCCTCTTTGGAATTTCAATTTCTCTTGAATAAATTTTAATTTGCGTGAAACTTCTTATGCTTAAGTTGCGAAACATCCGCCAATAATAATCATACACGTATATATTCCTTAAGCTATCTGCACCTAATTTTTGTAATAGGTATAAATTTTCCGGTATTTCTATATTAGGATTTCTGAAGACTTCTTTTGTTACTTGTTCATCGCTAATACCAATGTTAACAAGAGTTTTATTTATAGAAACAAAATCTGCATTTTTCAAATAGCGAATGTAGAATTCAATGTCCACAACCCATTTTATGTTTTCATCATACCATTGTGAAATTTTATTTCTAATAAGTGTAGTACTCGGATGTCCGATAAAATTTTTTTTTAGAAGATTTAATGGAGATCTTTTCAGTAATTTTTTCTCATTTATATTCATTATATAGCAATCTCTTAATTGATTACTTTTTATCTCATTAAAGCCGGAAAAAATCAATACATTTTTATCGTTATAAAGTC
>DASZUY010000271.1:0-17965 GCA_035547495.1 Parafilimonas sp.
TTACTTCACCTTGTATCGACATATACACACTCCAATCTCCTGCTTCAGTCAACGCTTCTTTCAAACCCGCACCAATTGTATCGTTGCTGTTTTCATTTCCGGTGTTGCGATAAGCGCCCCAGAAAGTAATATAACCACCAAGAAAATCCATATCATTTTTTCGCACGTTTCTAAAGCTTGGCATTAAAGGTGAAACAGGACGGCGACCATAATAATAACTATCCTGGAAACCATCAAGTGTTGCATCAAGCGAGCCACGATAATTTTGAAACGCGATATATCTTCCCAAAATATCATGATCATTTCCCAATCCATTTGGGAAACGGTTTGATGTGGAGTTCAATAAAATAAGATTACTGTTCAAACAGGCGCCATTCACAAATATGATTCGTGCAAAATATTCTGTTGCCTGCTTTGTATTGGCATCGATGACTCTTACACCAATTGCTTTTTGTTTTTGTTCATCATAGATGATAGAATGAACAACAGAGTTTGGTTGTAAAGTAAGATTGCCTGTTTTCTCCGCCCACGGTAATGTGGAAGAATTGGAGCTGAAGTATCCACCGAATGGACAGCCACGATAACAAAGGTCACGTGCCTGGCATTGATTGCGTCCCTGCTGTAATTGCAATTCACCTGCTTTTGTTAAGTTGGCGCATCTACCCATCAACATTATTCTGTCTTTATAATGTGCATTTACTTTTTGCCGCATGGCATTCTCCGCACAATTAAATTCCCATGGCGGAAGAAATTCACCATCAGGCAAGTTTTCAATTCCATCCTTATTACCGCTGATGCCTGCAAATTTTTCAACATGCGAATACCATGGCGCAAGTTCATCATACGTTATTGGCCACTCAACTGCATAACCGTCGCGACCCGGTGCTTCAAACTCAAACCTGCTCCAGCGCTGCGTTTCACGTGCCCACATCAATGATTTACCGCCAACCTGGTAACCACGAATCCAGTCAAAAGGTTTTTCCTGTATATAAGGATGCTCTTTATCTTTTACAAAGAAATGTTGCGCTGTTTCATCAAAAGCATAACACTTGCTGATGATCGGATTTTCTTTTTCAAGTTCGCGTGTTAATCTTCCGCGATGACGAAATTCCCACGGATGTTTTGTAGCCGTAGGATAATCTTTAATATGCGTAACGTTGCGACCTCTTTCAAGCACAAGCGTTTTCACGCCATGTTCACACAACTCTTTTGCAGCCCAGCCGCCACTAATGCCGGAACCTATTACAATTGCATCGTACGTATTTTTTGAAACACCTTTTGTGTTTATGCGCAAACTATCGGCAGGCATAAAAGGATTATGATTTTAGCAAAAGGTAAAAATATTTTTTTATTTGTACTGCCGCTTTTAAACTGCATTTGGTTTTCATGATACAAAAGTTCATCAATTCACGCTTTGTTGATTGTTTGCACCCGATTTTAGCTTTGATGCGTAAATTAGCGGCCACAGTTTAATAAAAGATTAATACTGCTGAAAAAAAGGCTGATGTTTTATGATTGAATATTTAAAAATAACTGCACTGTTTTTGTGATACCTTAAATAACATCATTGTATGACCATACATAATTTCTGCCATCTGCCCTACGCTGAAAAAATAAAGCTCTTACAAGCTGAAGGTGTATATGTGGGAAAACAAAAGATAAACGGTTCGATAATTCTTCTATTCCAGATTTATTCTTTTTATGTAGAAATTCAATATAAAGAATACCGGAAAAAAATTGCTTCTGTTAAGGTAACTGAACATACAAACGTATTAAATGTGTATTTGCTGCAAATAGATATTAACGAATTAACTACTGCTTATAAATAAATCATATTTTAGCAACCTTAATTAATAACTGCTTCCTGTATGACAAAACAGTTGTCCACGCGCAATGTAATTCTGTATGCAGACGATGATGAAGATGACCGTAATTTAATCGAAGAAGCTTTTGCGGTTTATCAATCTAATGTAGATGTAATTTGCTTTGTTAATGGAGTAGAAATAATTAGCTACCTGGAATCACTGAGCTCCCTGGAGCCAACACCCTGTTTAATTATATTAGACATAAACATGCCGCTTCTTGATGGAAAGGAAGCTTTGAGAAGAATTCGTGAAATGAACAAGTTTGCTGAAATACCGGCAATCCTGTTTACTACCTCATCGCAATTAAAAGATAAAAGCTTTGCTGAAAAATATAATGCAGGCTTTATTACAAAGCCAATTGATGTAGAACAGTTAAAAACAATTGCAGATATTTTTATTAACCATTGTACGGAAGAAGTACAGAAAAAAATCCGGGAATAAACATTCTTGCCTTTAACCTTCTATGTCATTCGTAATTTCTTTGTCGCTTACTTAACTAAAATCAATATTTCAAAAAGCACCTGTTAATTTACTTTTTAAAGTAACCCCTTTTTATATGTTCATTAAGAAAACAGCTTTTGAAAATAATGCTTTCATGCCTAAAAGAAATAACCGCACTATTATTTACGCATAGACACATAAGTAACACCGCGGTTAAAACATTAATTCAAAAGTGCTGCATGTTGTCCCGGTACATAATCTCCTGCAGGTGTGCGGAAAGCAACATTTATACGGTTATAACTATTGATAGCAATAACAGCCATCGTTAAATCAACAAGTTCTTCTTCAGAAAAATGACGAAGCACTTCTTCGTATACATCATCGGGCACATTCTTTTTTTCAAGCGTTGTAACTGCTTCTGCCCATGCAAGCGCGGCGCGTTCACGATCAGTATACACAGGCGCATCATGCCATGCTTCAAGCATATATAAACGCTGTTCTGATTCTCCGTGTGCCCGCATATCTTTTGAATGCATATCTAAACAATATGCACAACCATTTATTTGTGACACTCTGAAATCTATTAACTCGAGTAACGAACGTTCTACAATTGATTGTGATAAATACGCACCCAAACTAAAGAGAGGTTTCATTGCCTTAAATCCTTTTTCATAAAAATTCATTCGCTGTTTCATAACTAATAATTTAAATATGCTTAACAACAATTGAACTTTGTGAAACTGGACACTTACAAAAATTTGTTTTTATTTTTTGTAAGTTGTTAGCTGTATTTGCTTAGTACATTAAGATTCATCTTGCCGAAATTTATCGGCATCATCAGTATGTTCTTCGTTCTCTCCCCACGCTTTCGCATGTTTAATTGCAGTTGCGATAATTACGCCTTCATCCATATTTCCTTTTTCATATAAAGCGTTGGCAATTTCTATGGCTTTGTTCCTAACAACAATAGGTAAATTCTTCATTGAGGCAGGATAGTTATATTCACTCCATGGCATTGTTTAACTGTTTTAAAAATTATATTGGTATAAATGAAATCTAAGTTAGTGATGAATAGCTGCTACTTGCTTATTTACATTTAGTATTTGTAGCTTGCCGCAACTAAAAAAATTTATAGTGGAATTTACAGGATTTACATCAGCACCGGGTGCATGGGGCATCGATACCGCATGGCATATGTTTGGACCAATTGATTTTAATGTAGACCAGGTAATGGCTTTTGCTAATGAAGAAGAAGATCATTGCATAATCGAAAAATTAAAATGGGATCTGCTGGATAACAGGGTATTTAAAGTATATATTAAAAATCAAAAAGCCAGCTATAAATTTCATCTTATATTTTCAACTACGGATGGCAGATTGTATCATCAAACAGTTGAGTATGATAAAAAAACAATGATAGCTAAGCCGGTACCTTTAAAACTTTTTTGATGACAAAGGCAGTGCGGGCACGCATGATAAAATGTTTAATTAAATAAAGAAAGCGCATCACCTTCTTTTTCTTTTAATGCTGCCTGCAAACGCATTATTTTGAAACGTGTTTCTTTTAATGTATCAGATGATTTATGTGTTTTTACCAACGATACATATTTATCTTTCTGAACTTGTAGTTCTGTTTGCAGGTTTACAATTTGTTATAATTTATTCGTAATAGCATGATCAATTTGTCTCATTGCCGGACGGTTTTTAATGAAAAAATCAGGTTACTGAAATGTAAAAGCAGTTTTCAAATGAACTGCATCAAAGGTATGTATATCGCCAAGGTGATTTGGTAAACGCAAAATGAATTAAAGTAATTTTTTTATGAAGGAAACTATACTGCAGCTAAAAGAATTATAGCGTAAAAAAAAGATGAAGTGTATTGCTTCATCTTTTTAAAGAATCAAAAAAAGTTATTTAATATACCTGTACAACTCTATATAAAAAACGTTTCGGTTCACCTAATACTCCTGCAGCTTTTCTTCTTTCTTTCAGTGCATTTGAATTGTAATATGCAAATGCTTTTGCAGTATCTGAAGGAACAGTTACAACCGTCACTTTTTTGTTGTCATCAAGATCATGACCATAAGCTCTGTCTGTTATTCCGTTGTCCATTCTTTCCTGCTTACCATCTTCAAAAGCTTTTTGCCACGCATCCCAGTCTTTCACACTAAATGTAGCTGCAGATCTTAAATCTGTATTAAGCCTAGCTGTATCCTGGAAAACAATAGTAACAAGCGAGATTGAAGGCACTCCGATTACCCCGCCCTTTTGCATAGCTTTTTTAAGACCCGGATCTTTTGCAAATGCTTTTGCTTTTGTTGTGTCGTCTGCCCTCAGCGCAACGAGTACCATATTACTATCCTTTGTACCACGACCAATTACATAATTGTGTATGCCATAAGAAAGTCGTGCAGAATCATGTTCATCGTAAGCAGATTTCCATTTGGCAAAGTTGGCCACCTTATGCGTTACTACTATCATGTACTGAGGTGTAGTAATAGTAGTACTTTGGGGTGCAACTGTATTCGCAGTAGTGTCAGCAGTTGCAGTGGTATCTGTGGTTGTTGTTTTATTTCCGTTACCATTGCAGGAAGTTAAAAAAAATGCCATGGCTGCATAAAACAGCAAATTAAACCTGAACCGTTTCATTGGTTTTAAATTTTAATAATGAATAAATAAAAGGCTGGGGCAGGAATCTGTTAGTCGGGGTATTAGGAATCTAAATATAAACTAAATTGTATTGCCTGCATAATTTTTTTATTAAACCCACTTGTAAAAATTAATAAACGATAAACTTTAATTTAGCTGATGCTGCTGTAGTCAAGGGTCAGCTTAAGAGCAGGTACATCAAACACAAAAAATGAAAGGCAATAACGAAAGCAGACAGAAAGAAACTGCACGCCTGGAGGCTTTTAGTGATGGCGTTTTTTCGATTGCAATTACACTTTTGGTTTTAGAGTTGATACAGTTTTTGCACCCGCAAAATGGAGAAAGCGTATTCACATTTGCTTTTCATAACTGGGAGCCGTTTCTCGCATTTGTAATTGGCTTTGTTACGATTCTTGTTTGCTGGATAAATCATCATCACGCTTTTGATTATATAAATAAGGTGGACAGCAATTTTATGTGGGTGAATGGATTTTTATTATTCCTGGTTACATTAACGCCGTTGCCAACAGCAATCTTAGCAGAATTTTTAAGAACAGAAGGCAAAGCAGCAATCGTAATTTTTGGCTTTAATTATTTTATGATTGCACTTGCCGCGTATTGTATCTGCGCATACGCTTACAAAAAATTACTTGTGGAAGAAGAGAGCAGAGATTTTTTTTATTGTGTTACGCTAACTTACAGGTACAGCATATTTTATACGTTTTTTGCTTTTGCAGTTTGTTTCTTTTCCATTGCAGCCGCTATAATTTTATATATGATCTTGTTTTTTGTATTTGCATTTCCAAAAGAATTTGCATCGCGCGTTTTAAAAATAAAAAACAGAAAAATTACAAACCGGCAAATTCAATCATAGAAAAAATTGTTTTTTTATTTGCATTGATGAGAACAGTAAAGCTTCTAAGTTTTCATACAAAAGAAAATATTACTTTACATTTAAATTATACATTATGTTTGATCAAATATTGCAATTAGTAAAAGAACATTTAAACAACAATCCGCAAATAACATCTGCTATTCCTGCAGATCAGCCAAGAGGCGGTTCATAACGAAGTTGCCCAGCACATTACAAACGGAATACAAAACCAGGCAATGAATGCCGGTGGCGCAGGCAATATTTTATCCATGCTGAAAAACCAGGTTGCATCGGGTGGTACGCTTACCAATGCTATTGAAGGTGGTTTGGCAGGTAGCCTTGCAAGCAAGTTTGGTTTGCCCCCAATGATCACCGGCGCTATAGCAGGTGCATTGCCAGGCATATTGCAAAGGTTTACACAAAAAGCGAATGATCCAAACGACAACAGTATTACACCGGATAGCATTATGAAGTCTGTTGGTGGAAGCGGTTTAGGCAACCTGTTTAACCGGTAGCTTTATTAACTACTTTTTGCAATCTTGCGTTACTAAAATAAATTAGCTTCGTGCCCGCTTAAAGTAACATTCCTATTTATTCAATCGCAAACTTGTTATGAGAAAGTATTTGTCTGAAAAAAATGCGCTGACTGTTATGGTATGTTTATTTTGCCTAGTAATGTTGGTAGTGAGTATTTCAACACAACAAAGCATTTGGCAGATCGTAGCTTTTGGTCTTGCATTTAGTTTTTCTGTTGAAGTATTTTGTCATCGCGCAAAAGAAAACTAATACGCTTGATTTTATTCCGCCTTTGTTGGTCTCTGTGACCAACAAATTTGTGCTTTGGTTTAGTTTAAACAGTAAGTCCAGTTAAAGACCTTCACGTGTGTCTCCAGTATCTTCAGCAGCACTATTAAATCGGTCATTTCTGTGCGTAACTGTTTTATTCTTTCCGGTGATTCATTGTTCCTTAACACCTCATAATATATTACCTGCTTTGCCTCAAGCTTTAATTGGATGTCCGCAATTTGTTCATGCATGTTAGTGCCCATAACATCAGTTTTGATAGGTACTGTAAAACAATAAGTGTATACGTGCACAACCATAAAAAGACGATAATGATCGTAGGGTTTTAAGTAAGTGCGGGTAAATATCTTGTTATCGTAATATTTTTTTTGGTGATGTTTTGTGGTATTGCATTGTGATAGAAAATAGCATTGAGTTTCCGACATCGCACGCATCATTCTTTAGCTTAGATATGATGACCGGACAGTAAAAAGAAAATTGATCTTTATCTTAGTGATGACTCATCATACCCTGAACTTTAAAGTAAGGCTTGTAATCTTCCAGGCGTTTTAGAAGTGCTTGTCCTGACGCCAGTATTTTAGCCGTTTCAGCTTCGTTAAGCGGTGTAATCAGGTATTCATAGGGACCTTTTTCACCTTCTAACACCATAGCGTCTGGGTTTACAAGGAAAGGCTCCAGTTTGGAATTGGAGTCAAGACCGAGGTCTGCATATGTAAGATAAGGAGCGTAATACATGTAATGTGGCATGCTTACAGAAGCTACGTTATTGTTGCCGGGATTATTACTGGTGTATACCCGCATCATAGGCGCTTCCATGTAAGAGATTCCTGGTCGGGAAGGACACTTGTAGTATCCTCTTTTGATTCTTGCTATTATTGTATCTCTAATTTGCCCCGGTTTGCATTTCCCTGATGCGCGCATCGCTGCCACATCAATATAAACAGGCATAATGGTTTTGACACCCTCTGCATCATAACTAATGGGCGTGGCAACGTCCTGCCGGAATTCCGCCCATTCCCATTCCGTTCTCGCGATAAAGCACGCGAAGCCGTTTGTTCCCTGCCTGCTTATATAATACCCTTTATCAGGATCGAGCAAATACACCGTTGCCGCGTCACGCAGTTGCGGCGGAAGTGCACTCAGGGCAAAGTCTGTTTCCAGGTCTGCCGGCATTTTCTCCAGTTTCCAATCGCCTGCAGTTTGCGCAATACCCTGCATGGGACTATTAAAAATAATAAGTATAAATAATGTAATGCGCCCAAATAGGTATGAGCAGTTGTTTGACATATCGCAGTTTTTTGACCTAACCAAATCTAGCACACCGGATCACTTGTTACAAGGGGTAAAGGCGACAACTTTAGGGGTTGAAAGGGACATGTTACTATGCTTTGGTTTTTGTTTTTCTCTACATTACAAGCTGGCGCTTTCATCGATCTTCTATAGTCATACACAAATGGAGCGCAACACAGTCTGCGGTAAGCAGCTGATAGATGGGAATATTGTTTTGTACAGATTAAAAAGATCTTACTGCTCTTACATGAATCGTAAAACTTTTATCATCTGCGAATTTAAAACCACCGCCAAACTCCTGGTCGTAAGCATTATTCGCATCAGATTCTGTTGAGCTCCAATAGTTCGTTGCACTAATTCCGGTTAATTTATTTCTGTGAAGAAATACCTGGTTAAGCTCGGCTTTCGATGGCAGGAACCAATCACTGAAACCACCACCACGATATTTTTTACATAGTTTGGCGGCATAAGTTCCGTTTCCTTGTTTCGTAATAATTTTACTTGTATTTGCAGCGCCGGTTCCTATCGTAGCACCTTTTGCTCCCGTAGAAATATAACTACCATTATACCATGAAACATTTGTGCCCTGGTCAACCTTTGCTGCAATTAAACCATGCAATTTTGTTGAGTCAAGATAAACTATAATTCCACCGCCAAAGTTCTGACCAATATAATGTGCCTGTGTGCTCATATCAACAGCGCCGGCTGATACTGATGTCGGTTTGTTGTTAATACTTTTTGTACAGGATAACGCAGTAGTTAATAAAAGAACCGCAATTAGTTTTGTTGTAGTTTTCATATGTTTATTTTTCATTGGTAATAAACACAAGTTATAACATTCAGTTCATTATTATATGTATGCTGATGTATTTTTTATTTAACTTTTGTTGAAGAATGTAAAAGCAAAATAATCCGCCTCAGTTAAAGCGTTCATTGTTTATAACCGTGATGCGGCTGATGTCTTACCAATCAAAACAGCCATGAATGTTGAAACAATTTTTACGGGTCGTATATAGCGTAATATTAGTGAAGCCCTTCGGATTTCACTAATCATTTCTTCTCCAGCTTCTCAATTGTTTTCTTTGCTGCTTCTAATCTTATTTTTTTGTTTTTTTCTACCATTTTTTCTTTTATCCATTTTTCCAGGCGGTGATGTAATGGAATCAGCAATGCAGCAATGGCAACTAAAACTATCAACATAAATATCGGTGAATCGTGTGTGGCTTCGCTGATATATGGATGAATAACCAGGTTGATAAATTCAAATACGATCAACAATCCAAGCACACCTAAAAATTCAATCCATTTTCATTTACAATAATGCTGCGGCTAAGCAATAAAAACAGGCTTATGAAGATGATAATGCCAAGCGCAATAAGAGCGCACTGAATATTTTGTTCCCGTTGCTGTTCTGCTTTTTGCAAAGCCTGCGCATTTTCATTTTCGCGAACCTGTTCAAGAAATCTTTCGTTCTCGAAGCTTGCAATTTTAGCATGATCATTTAAACTATCATTAATGTTTGTATATAATTTTTGATAAAGAAACGCGCTGTCAATAATATTTCAGTTTGTAGTTTGCAGTTAAATTGTTTCAATACAACATTATTTATTAAGTTCTTCGTTTATCATTTTTATTAAGTTTTCATCAGATGCATCAAACACCCGCAGACGACGTAAATCGCTCTGCGCCTGCACTACGTATGCTTCATAAAAAAACACGAGTGAACGTCTTTCCTGCGGTGATAAGTTTGAAAAAGGTTCTATTGCCGGCGTGTGTGATAAAAGATTGTAAGACCGGCTTGTGTCAGCAGAAAGCATATCATGAAAATCTTCGAGTTTCGCAATTTCAAAAGTGTTATTTATTATACCATTGAGCACACGTGTATTATAGTTTTTGAACGTTTCAAGTTGCCCGCGATAAGCAGCCATACTATCCCGCAGTTGAATATTATGAATGTATCGCAACGCGCCTGAACTCACCATCTGGTCATAAGATGGCGTACTAACAGGCACTTCAATATTTTGAACACCGAACAACATCAATCTTGCTAATGTTGGTAATTGATTATTTTCCTGCCTGGTGAAAAAAATGTTTTTAATGCTGTCGCATACAACTACTTTTTTTTGGTATAGATTTTTATAAACAGCAAATACATTTTGCTGTTGCAGCAATTCATCACGATAACTTTCGAGATATTCTTTTGCATTTGTTTTTTCAGTGTAATGTTCTCTTATATTTTCCGCAAAAAATCCAAGCGTTACCGCAAGAAATATCATGATGAATTCAAGAAAATATTCTTTGAAATTTTTCTTTTGAATTTTTGGATGATGATGTACTTCCATTGATTGTTCAATTTTCTATTTGATATTCTTTTTTCAAATCCCGGATGATCCCTGTAGCACACGTCAACAAGGTATCTGCGTTTCTTAATTTTAAAGGAATAAACCTTGAACGCACCATCTCGAGGTATTGATTAAAAATGGTTTTATCAGTGCTTAACAATGGAGGATTGCTCTGTATAAAAGAGTCGATCTTTTGTCGGTCGTTATTGCCCCTCGTCGATTGATACACAACATTGGCTTGTTCATTAAATTGAACATAGAATAATTGCGAACGCAATTTTCTTACTTCGCTGAATATTGTTGCATCCTGTTCATCATAAACTCGCATTCTTCGCGTTAACTGGTCGTATTGAGTTATCTTTTGAGCCAGGCTGGTATTGAAATAGCTGAGTGCCCCTGCACTTTTCATCTCCTGGAAAGTGGCGTCATTAGAAATAAATATATTGGGAGCACCGCCAAATAATCCATACCAATAAAGTTTACCGGAAGGAATTTTAGCCGGCTCAAGTTTCGAAAGCAACTGGAAAAGTGTATCTACATTATTTGCGGCATAATCCCAATAGTTTAAATAATGTATTAAGGACGACGTATCTGCTTTAAGATCGCTGACCATTGTTGCTGCATATATTTTAGCTCTTTTATGCTCGGTGATCTTCTCTCTTATATTCTCCGCAAAAAAGCCAAGTGTTACTGCAAGAAATATCATTAAGAATTCCAAAAAATATTCTTTGAAATTTTTCTTTTCAACTTTTGGATGGTGATGTACTTCCATGATGTCATTTTGTGGTTTCTAATTTGTGTTGCTCACTTACTTTTTTGTTTTTCCTTTTAAAGAAATAATAAAAAGGCACACCTGTTAATACCAATGCAATCCCAGTAATGCTCCGCGAAGGATTATTGATAAATGTGCTCACCAGCACAATAACGATAAACAAACTAAACACGATGGGAGCGAAAGGATAGCCAGTTATTTTTTCACGGATAACACCTTTTCTTTTCATTTTTATTAAACCAATGGCAAGCAAAACATAGAAAGAAAAAGAAGCAAAAACCACCATGTCTGTAAGCACATCAAAACTGCCTGATACGACCAATACACAACTCCCAATCATAAAATACAACAATGCTATATGTGGTGTTTGATACACCGGGTGTACACGGGATGCGTTTTTAAAAAAAAGATTTGCCTGCGCCATGCGAAAGTTGAATCTTGAGTTGACAAGAATGGCTGCATTCAGAAATCCGAAGGTGCTTAGCAAGACCAATAAAGAAATCATCACCGTTCCTGCTTTGCCAATTATATTTTCCGCTACTACAATCGCTGCTACTTTACCACCGCCGATTGAAGCGAGTTGATTCAACGACATTGAATGCATAAACGCATAGTTAATCAGTGTATATAATATCAACACTATGCTTACACCTGTTATAATTGCAACGGGAAGATTTTTTTTTGGGTTTTTTATTTCACCGCTAACAGCCGATACGTTTGCAAAACCATCGTAAGCCCAAAACGCATTAAGCATTACGCCGAAAAAAATTCCTGCGAATGACAACCATCCTGCATTATTCATGTTAAATGAATTTGTATTGACCACTTCAGATGAATGGCTAAAGAAAACACCTAACACGATCAACAGAAGAATGCCAAAGATTTTTGCACCTGTTACTACATTATTTAAAACAGCGGTATTTTTAATTCCACGATAATTGAACCACGTAAGTAAAACGATAACGATTATCGCCAGCGTTTTTACACCTGAATCTGCGAAGGGATAAACAGAGCCGACAGAAACATGTTGCCATTGATACAGCAAATCAGGAAAATGTATGAATGAATTAAACGATTGCGCAAAAATAAACGCCACCGCGGCAATTGCCCCCGAACCTACTATTGTAAATCGCGACCAGCCAAAGAGAAAACTAATAAAATCACCGTAACAAAGACGAAGGTATTCAAACATGCCGCCGGCTTCCGTTGTAAGTTTAGCAAGACCGGCAATGCTGAACGCGCCTAGCATAGTAATAATGCCGGCAAGTATCCATGCAGCTAAAATATATTTTTCTGAAAGCCCGCTTGCAGCCATCGGCACGATCTTTTTAAAAATGCCTGTTCCTATTACATTCCCGGCAACCAGCAAGATAGCACTGGTTAAACCGAGCACACGTTTCAGCGGAACTTTCGTACCATTGCTTTCATTGGAATTAACCACAATGTTCCGGGTGGTTATATCGTCTTGTATGTTTTCAATTTCAGACATTGCGTTTTGGTGCAGTTTGCAGGCAGGCAAAGAGAAGTTCAGGTGAAAGTTAATTCGTTTCTTTTAAAAGAGAGAAGAATTTCAGTGAACATAAATTTTGAAGTCGAATTCTTTCTCCTGAACATTCGGATGCACTCACTTGTTTATTTTTCTAATCATTTTTTAAATGATATTCTTCTTTTAAAAAATTAATCAAGTCTGCGCCTGCTTCTTTCATTCTTTCATCGGCATCAAGCACTCCTTTTTTTGTTCCATGCATATACACAGCAAAAACAGAAAGCTCCTGCATCAAATCATAATCTGTTGTACGTAATGGTGGGTTTCCATTTATTCTTTTAATTTCATTTCCTTCGCCTTCTGTACTGATAAAAATCTCCGGCTTAAATATTTTTGCCGCAACATTTTTGTATTGGGTAAATTCTGTTTCATTGATCGACTCCAGCAAACGTACCAGCGTAATCGTGTTATAGTATTCCATGATTTTATTAGAAGCGTTGATGTTTTTAATGAGCCTGAAATTGCCCGAATTTTTTAGCTGCTGAAAAGTTTTATCATTAATGGCTAAAGGTTGCAACCGCGGAGATAATCGTGCGAAGTAATATAATTCACCTGTATTGTTTTCGAGTAATGAAGGATTATCTAAAATAGTGATCATGCTATCCATCATTGAAATGCCCGCCTGAACCGATGAAATGTTTTGTGCTAAAATTTGCTGATCAACTTTAAGGTCTTCAACAAGCGATTTGACGTATTCTTTTTCTTTCGCGTTATCACTTAAATGCTCTCTTATATTTTCCGCAAAAAAGCCAAGTGTTACAGCAAGAAATATCATTAAGAACTCTAAAAAATATTCTTTAAAATTTTTCTTCTCAACTTTTGGATGATGATGAACTTCCATAAAACAGTTTTCAGTTTGCAGTTTGTAGTGTACAGTTATTTCACATCAAAGTTTTGGTGGCGTGAAATGAAAACTGAAAATAATAAAAATAAAATAAAGAAGAAGTTCGCAGTGTGTTACGTTCGTTCATTGCTTATGCAACTGTGCTGCAGAGAGCATGTATTACAACACTCAACATAAATTAGCTAATTTACAAACCATGAAACTGCTTCTTACTTCTGCGGGCATCAGCAACACCAGTATTCGCAATGCATTATTAGAACTGTCAGGCAAACCAATTGCTGAAACTACAGCATTGTTTATTCCAACAGCGATATACGGAATTCCTAACGGCGGCGATATTGTACGCAGGGTTATCTGCGGAACATTAGGCGATCCATTCTGCGATTCAGGCTGGAAGTCGTTAGGCTTATTAGAACTTACTGCATTGCCCAGTATAAAAAAGGAATTGTGGGTTCCGCTATTGCAGCAAACAGATGTGTTATTGGTGGGTGGCGGCGATTGTCAATACCTAACATATTGGATGCAGCGATCAGGTTTAGCAGCCATGTTACCATCATTGCTGAACAAGCTTGTGTATGTTGGCTTAAGCGCGGGGAGTATGATCATGACAAGTTATGGAACAACCTATAATAATCATGTTTTGCCGGCAGAAAGCGACAAGTGTTTAGGAATTCTTCCCTTTGCTATTCACCCGCATCTTGACAATGAACAGTTCCCGGAAAATTCAATGGAGAATTATGAAAAGCTTGCCGCAACATTATCCATGCCTTCGTACCTGATAGATGACCAAACGGCTATTAAAGTAGTTGATGATAACATTGAAGTTATCACTGAAGGGAACTGGAAATTGATTGAGGCTTTACATTGATGTTACAATTTGTAAAGTGTAATTTATCTCCGTTCATCATGAAGAACTGCAATAAACGCAGAGGCTCGTAAATTTACACAGATACTATTAACGAAGACATGCAATAACCGATAATAATAGCGGGCTAAAAGCTTAAAGTTTAAACAATAGTAATGAAAACCTTTATTGCACTGCTGTTTACCATACTGATCACATTTTTTCAGCAACAGGATTTCGCACAACCGGTAAGCACAAAAATTAATGTTGGTGAATCATTCACAGTTCATTCAAATATTTTAAAAGAAGACAGGACCATACTCGTATACCTGCCGGATGGATACGCTGAATCGAATGAAACATATCCCGTTCTTTATTTAACAGATGGTGAAACGCATTTCATTCAAACAGGCGGAACAGTAAGCTTTTTATCTTCAGCTGGTATTGGCTACATGCCTAAACTAATAATAGTTGGTATTACTAATACGAACAGGGCACGCGATCTGACGCCTGCGCCCATACATGGTAAAGACAGCCAGTTTCCTGATGGCGGCGGCGCTGAAAACTTTTTAAAGTTTATTACAGCTGAACTTAAACCAATCATCAATTCCAGGTATCGCACGAGCGCCTTCGAAATATTAGCAGGCACCTCACTCGGTGGTCTTTTTACCATCAACACTTTTATTAATCATCCTCAATCCTTCAACGCTTTTTTTGCAGTAAGCCCGGCGTTATGGTGGGATAAAAGAGCAGTGGTTGTAAAAGCAGATTCGGTATTACAAAAACCCATCACCAAAAATCAATTCCTGTATTTCACTTTATGCAGCGGCGATTCAAAAGAGCTATCAGAAAGTACGCAACAGTTTCAAACTATTCTTGAAAGAAGAACGCAGGATTCTCTTAGATGGCAAACCAGTTTTATTAAAGATGAAACGCATAACTCTTCACCGCTTCCCGGTTATTATGCAGCCTGTAAGTTTCTATACGCAAAGTGGCATATTGACTCAATCAATAATTTAAATGATCTGGAAGATCATTATGCTGCGTTATCACAGCAGTATGGCTATAAAATAGAAGTGCCGGAAGGGGAAATGAATAGTTTAGGATACCAGCTTTTATTTGGTGGCAAAGCAGAAGAAGCTATTCCTGTATTTAAAAAGAATATTGAAAATTTTCCGTCGGACCCTAATGTATATGATAGTATGGGAGACGCTTATAAAGTTGCAGGCAAACTCGACCTTGCAAAAATTAATTATACAAAAGGCTGCGAATTGGGTAAAAAGCAAAACAGCGTTAATGCTTCTTCTTATTGCAATAATCTTAATGAATTGATCAAACTAATGAATAAGAAGTAAGGTTAGTAAAGTGATTACCGGGATAATTTCTTCAGCTTAATCACTGTTTATGCTGCAACGAAATTCATCTAATCCGTAAACACAGTATCGTCCGCATTTTTTTCGAATGTAAGATTTACAGTTCTTGTAGCGGCGCTTGTTTTATGAATTGTTCCAGCCGGAATCTTAATAAACTCACCGGGTTTTAGAAACACTGTATCGTGCTCTTTTAGTTCAATTTTAAGTTCACCTTCCAATACCATAAATAGTTCATTGGTATAGTTATGATAATGCCATCTGTATTCGCCTTCCATTACTGCCATTCTTAAACAATGATCGTTAATTACATCAACGATAAAATTGTTGTAAGGCTGCACATTTCTGCTGATCGCATTAAAACTCTGTTTATCTATAATCATTTTTTTCACGCGTTAAAAATAATAAAATAACTACGCCGGCTTTTGTTGTTGGCAGCATACAACAACGGCAGTGCGGCAAACACCAACAAGGTAAAAAGCATAACGCATCATTCCTTAGCAGCAGATGATGCCGCACAAAAATTTACCGGTTTGCAGGATACTCATTCGTCCAATGAAAGCCGCGGCTGGTAAGCAGAAAATCTTTTTTTAATTTACGTGTGGTGATGATTGTAACCGTATCTTTTTGCAGCATTCCTTTAAATGTTACGGTATCGTTTTTAATTGTATAATTTAAAAAAGCAAATTGAGTAGAATCAGCATTACTTAAATTAAAAGTCTTTTTTACCGTATCTATTTTTGCATTTTTCCATACTGTTTGTCCCGCATTTGTTTTAAAGGAAATCCAATTGGCAAAATCAGCATACATTTTACTCCAACCGGTTGAATCATTTTTGTTTTCAATTGGCGGCAGTGTATCGTTATGAATAATAAAAGTTCTTACCGTGTATACACCTTCCATCGGCACAGGCACTTCTGTTAATGTGTCCCATAATTCAGATAAAGCAAAACCAATTGTGCCCACCACTACTATAAACTTTATAACACGTAAAGTTATTTGCATCCATGCTTTCTTAACCCGCAGTTTATTATAATCCAGTTTTACTGAACGGTGACGAATAAAGAAATTGTACAGCGTGATCCAATCATAACTTAAAATAAACACGCAGAGCAATACTATGTGCGTTGAGAATATTTTAACCGGCACATCGTACATATAATTCAGCAACGTTACATTAAGCATAACCGCCATTGAAAATAATGCACCAACCGTTTTTGTCTTCCTGAAAAGCAGCAGTATACCACCTGTAAATTCCAGCAAGCCCGAAACAAATGTGTAAGCACGCGATGCACCCATAAATGTCCACACCATACCCATTGGCGACATATTGCCTACAGTTTCATCGAGGCGGCTATATGTGTTAGCCGGAAATTGCCCGTTAAACAATTTCGACATACCATATAATGCCATAGTAAAAAAAACATAATAACGTGCAATAACAATAGTGAATAAATAAAGCTGCCGGTAGTTAGGTCTTTTACGATCTATAATTAAAATGATAATGCTCAGCAGCAGCGAAAACAGCATACCCATAAACAGCAACACATAATCATAAGTGGTATCGCCGCTGCCGGTATTTGTTATTTTATGAAGGTCTTTCAAATGAAAGCAGGCAGTACCAAACCAAATAACAAAATGCTCAAGAAACGGAGCCGGAATACCAAACTGCGAAATGGCAAAAAATGTATACACATACACAATTGTCCAAAGACTAAAAAATTTCCTGGTGATTGCTTGATGAGCCGGTAACAATGGCTGCTGCAGCGTTAAGTTATCTTGCATGTATAAATATTAAGCAATAGGTTTGGTATAAGATTTTTCGACAGTTTAAAAATAAAGAATTTCTTTTTTCAACGGTTGATGTCGCATTAACTGAAATATTACCCTCACTTCCGCAAGTATGTAGCGCAGCCTGTTAGAACAGTTAAGTGTCTAGTGGTGTTTCTGAAAAAGAATATGTGGTACATGAAGATTTGTATATAACTACCAAAACGAAAAAACAAAGCTTTAACGACGACACTTTTTTAACCGAAACAGGATGCCTTGCTGTCAAAACAGCAGGAACCTACAAACATATACATGGTACGAACCAGGTACGAATAAGGTAGCTATTTGTCTTATGCGCAAAACTGACTTTTTGTACTATTCCCAATTCCCATTTTGAACATTCCCGTTGCTGAAAGTGTACCCATTTTTAGGCATTGCATAACTACATATCCCCCGCTTTTGATACTTCCATGTTCATCCATTTTTTCATCTTTTCTGTAAATAATGCCCGAACTTTTTCATGCAGGGCTTCAGCGCCTTCTGTAAGTGCATCC
>DASZUY010000272.1:0-3942 GCA_035547495.1 Parafilimonas sp.
GACTCAACATCTGTTGATTTGAATATTGATATGGTTGGAAGAAGAGACCCTGAACGCACTTTCGGCGATTCTACCAATTATGTTTATACAATCGGAGAAGATAAATTAAGCAGTGATTTAATGCAGATTTCAGACAGCATCAATAATACTTACTCGCATTTAGAACTGGACAGAAAGTTTAATGATCCGCATGATCCGAACCGCTTTTACTACAGGAGTGATCATTACAATTTTGCCAGCAAAGGCGTTCCAATAATTTTTTATTTTAACGGAACGCATGCAGACTATCATCGACCCACAGACACGGTTGATAAAATAAACTTTGATGAAATGGCAAAGCGTGTAAAACTTATTTTTTACACGGCATGGGCAATGGCAAATCGTGATGCAATGCTTAAGCGGGACATTCCATTAAATCAACAATAAATAAAAAAGTCTCCAAATTGGAGACTTTTTTTATTTAGGCTTAGAAGTAATCTTCTGTTTTGTTTTCCGCAGTTCTGAATGCATCATCCATAGTATTGTATGTATCAGAAGCAACCATGCTCAACCTATTTCTTCTTCTTTTGTAAAAATACGTTGCTAAGCCTGCAGCAAGGGCTACAATTGCGCCTGTGATTATTTTCTTGTTCATAAAATTGTTTTTTTTATTAAGACTTTGAATTGAGTATTAAGCTAAATCCATACCACGTTGTTTGCTTAATAACGCTTTAAAACTTATTTCACGGTTTAATAAAAGCGATGACAAATGAAATTTTGTCATTCATTATAGAAAGCATTTCTTTGCGCCCTCATTAAAAAGCTGTCAACACTTCTTTTAAAAAAACATTTTGGCTTTTTAAATGGCATGGCAAAATTGTTGATGGAGGTTGGCAAATTTTCTAACGTTAAAAATTAAAAATCAATAACATTATGGCCAAACAAGATTTAAAGGTTACTCCGCTTCATGACAGAGTAATTGTGCAGCCTGCGCCGGCTGAAGAAAAGACTGCTGGTGGAATTATTATCCCCGATACAGCAAAAGAAAAACCGCAACGCGGAACAGTGATTGCAGCAGGACCCGGAAAGAAAGATGAGCCTGTTACAGTAAAAGCTGGTGATACTGTTTTATATGGTAAATATGCCGGAACAGAAATCAGCATCGAGGGAACAGATTACCTTATTATGAGAGAAAGCGATATCCTCGCTATTGTTTAATTAGTCAATTCGGCAATGCCGATCGAATTTTCTAATTGTCAAATTATCTAATTATCAAATTTTCAAATTAAATATTATGTCTAAACAACTCTTCTTCGAAATTGAAGCAAGAAATAAAATGAAACGCGGCGTTGATA
Source organism: Parafilimonas sp. (assembly GCA_035547495.1). Taxonomy (GTDB): domain Bacteria; phylum Bacteroidota; class Bacteroidia; order Chitinophagales; family Chitinophagaceae; genus Parafilimonas. The sequence continues at coordinate 1,335 of DASZUY010000272.1, forward strand.
TATTAGCAAACGCAGTGAAAGTTACATTAGGTCCCAAAGGCCGCAATGTAGTAATTGAGAAAAAATTCGGTGCACCTTCAGTAACCAAAGATGGTGTTACTGTGGCTAAAGAAATTGAACTCGAAGATTCAATTGAAAATATGGGTGCACAAATGGTTAAAGAAGTTGCATCTAAAACTGCTGATATTGCAGGTGATGGTACAACAACTGCAACGGTGCTTGCACAATCAATCATAAGTGAAGGTTTAAAAAATGTTGCTGCCGGTGCAAATCCCATGGATTTAAAACGCGGTATTGAAAAAGCAGTAACAGCTGTTGTTGAACATTTGAAAGGTCAGTCACAAACTGTTGGTTCAGATGCGAACAAAATTCAGCAGGTTGCATCTATCTCTGCAAACAATGATGATACAATCGGAAAATTAATTGCTGAAGCTTTTGGCAAAGTTGGTAAAGATGGTGTTATTACTGTTGAAGAAGCAAAGGGTACTGATACGAACATCGAAATTGTAGAAGGTATGCAATTCGATCGCGGATATCTTTCAGCTTACTTCGTTACTAACAGCGAAAAAATGGAAGTAGAATTGGAAAAGCCTTACATTCTTATTTATGATAAGAAGATAAGTGCCATGAAAGACATACTTCACATTCTTGAAAAAATTGCACAGCAGGGCGCTCCTTTATTAATCATCTCTGAAGATTTGGAAGGCGAAGCTCTAGCAACATTAATTGTAAACAAATTGCGTGGCACAATTAAAGTAGCTGCTGTAAAAGCTCCGGGCTTTGGTGACAGAAGAAAAGAAATGTTGAATGATATTGCAACACTTACAAAAGGTATTGTAATAAGCGAAGAACAAGGTTATAAATTAGAAAATGCAACACTTGAATATTTAGGTCGTGCAGACAGAGTTGTTATTGATAAAGACAATACAACAATCGTTGGCGGCTCTGGTAAAAAAGAAGATATACAGGCTCGCGTAAACCAGATCAAATCACAGATTGAAACAACAACATCTGATTATGACAAAGAAAAATTACAGGAACGTTTGGCTAAATTAAGTGGTGGTGTCGCTGTATTAAATGTTGGCGCTGCAACAGAAGTTGAAATGAAAGAAAAGAAAGATCGTGTTGATGATGCTTTGCATGCAACACGCGCTGCAGTTGAAGAAGGAATTGTTCCTGGTGGTGGTACTGCATTCATTCGTGCCGTTGAAGCTTTGGATAAATTAAAAAATGACAACGAAGATGAAGCAACTGGTATCAACATTGTAAAACGCGCTTTGGAAGAACCACTTCGCCAGATTGTTGCTAACGCTGGTATTGAAGGTTCAATCGTTGTACAAAAAGTAAAAGAAGGTAAAGGTGATTTTGGTTTTAATGCACGCACTGAGAATTACGAAAAATTATTCTCTGCTGGTATTATCGATCCTACAAAAGTTACACGCGTAGCTTTAGAAAATGCTGCATCAATTGCAGGTATGTTATTAACTACCGAATGTGTTGTAGCAGATAAGCCAGAACCTAAATCAGCCGCTGCTCCTGCAGGAATGCCAGGTGGCGGAATGGGTATGGATTATTAATTTAGTTTTTATAAATGATAAAGCCGCTTCAATAATTGAAGCGGCTTTTTTGTTGGTTTGGAACAAAGTATTTGTTAGTGTTGTGCAATTTTTATTTTGATGCTCTTTCCTAAAAATTTTGCAATTGAATCTTTTGTTGAAAGCGTATCGGAAATTTTTGTTGGCTTAGAAAGAAACAAAGAATACACTTTACCCGAGTCAGTTTGAGTGCTGTCATAACCGGCGTTGTTACCAAATTTTTTCAACTGTGCTGTTCTTGCTTTTGCTCTATCTAAAGATGGTGTTGTTTCAAAAATATAATCTATCAAAACGCTATCGGCATTGTTATAAGCTTTAGTTTGTGTTGTATCGGCAATAGATTTATTTGCAGTTGAAACAGATGTGTCTTTGCTTAAAGCAGTGTCATTCTTTTTTGTTGAATCAGTGCCTGTAGTTTCAGTTTCATTTGGGGGAGTTGGCTTTAAAAAAAATTGGTAAGCTTCATAACCTAATCCACCAAGAATTGCTAATACAATTAATAAAGTAAAAATTTGTACTGCACTGTTGTTTCTTTTTGCTGATACACTTTTTGTCACCGGTTTATTAAAATTCTTTTGCGCCTTTAATGCCTGCGAGTATGGAATAAGTTCATACTCCCCGCGAATATTCTTCTTAATAAAACCGACGTTAATTATCTCGTAAGTTTTGCCAATATTGATAAACTCTCTTGCCTGCTTTAAGTGCGATTCAAGATCTGATGCAATAAGCATTTTAAGCTTACCTGTGCGCGATGCAATAAAATCAACAAGCTCTGGTGTTGTGATTGCATTTTTATCAAACCTAAAATCAGCAGGTACAGATTGAGTTGCTTCATCAACATAACCACCGGAAGTTTTTATAACACCAATTTTCTCTAGAGAAACTTCTTTATATTCTGCTAAAAAATCTGATATAAACTGTTCGTATCGGTTCACGGCTAATTATAATTAAGACTTAAAATTTATTTCTGTTTAATTCACAAAGCTAACTTCGCAGCAGATATTAGAGTGCAA
>DASZUY010000273.1:0-5125 GCA_035547495.1 Parafilimonas sp.
AAGATCCAAAAGCTATTGAAAAATCTGTAAAGCGCTCAGCATAAAAAAGCAAGCGCAAAAAAGCCGGCCCGTTTCAATCCGCTATGTCAATGATAAATTTTTATGAGAACCGTGGAGGCAAAAACATTAAAGCAGGACAAAAGAAAGTGCTCGACAAATCAAAAGATGAATTGCGCAAATTGTACGGAAAAGAAAAACAATAACTAAATTAATAGGTTCCGTTCTGACCATTATTGCCTGAACTGCTTCCGCCGTTGCAGGTATGCCCTTGCTGCGTTGTAGTTTGTGTTTGGTTCTGATTTTGTGTTTTCGTGCTTACCGTTGTGTTTGTTGTGGCGGTAGTTTTTTTAGCAGGTGATTTTACATTTTTAGAACAACTGGTTGCAAAAACAAGGCAGAAAATACAAATGGAAGTTTGTAAAATTATTTTTTTCATAGCGCAAGATTTAGTTCAAAGTTTACGAAATATTTTTCAGTTTATAAAACTGAAATATTCTGAAACGGTTGCCTCGATTCTCATTATTTCATTCATGAAAAATCACTAAAAATGAATGACGGATTTTTACATCACTTGCCGTTCCTTCAACTCTAAATATTTATTAATAGTGTTGGCTGTAAGTTTTTGTGGCGGTGTAAGTAGACTCATAATGCCGTGTTTCTGTAATTCCTTTACCATTTGTCTTTTTTCAAATGCAAATTTATTGGCGATGGTTTTATAATAAACCTGTTCTACGTTATGCGCTTTCTGCTGTTGTAATTCTGCTAACTCCGTGTTCTCAAAAAATATTACCAGCAAAGGATGATGTGTAGAAAGTTGTTTTAGGTAAGGCAGTTGTCTTTCCAAACTGTAAAGACTTTCAAAGTTTGTAAATAAAATCAGTAAGCTGCGTTGATTAACATGATAACGCGTATAAACATACAGCGCTTCAAAATCGCTGTCTTTAAAATCTGTTTGCTGTTTATAAAGTGTTTCAAGAATAAAATTTATTTGCGTTGGTTTTTTATCCGGTTGAATGAATTGATCGATTTTGTTTCCAAAAGTTAGTAAGCCACTTTTATCTTGTTTAAGTAAAACGATATTGCTAAGAACGAGCGTTGCGTTAATTGCATAATCAAGCAGTGTTAAACCTTCAAAAGGCATTTTCATGCTGCGGCCTTTATCAATTAAACAAATTACCTGCTGGCTTCTTTCATCAATATAATTGTTCACCATTAAACTATTCTTTCTCGCAGTTGCTTTCCAATTTAAACGGCGGTAATCATCGCCCTGCACATATTCTTTTATTTGCTCAAACTCAAGGCTGCTGCCCAACTTGCGCAATCTTCTTGAGCCCGATGCCTGTAATTGATTTGTAACGGCCATTAACTGGTATCTTCTCATTTGCAGGTAAGATGGATAAACGCAAACTGTTTTTTCTTCGCCGGAGTATATGTGCCGTATAACCATATTAAGCGGTCCACGCAAAAACAGGTTGATAATTCCAAAAAAATATTCGCCGCGTTCTGTCGGTTTTAAAAAATAATCAAATGAAAAACTTTGGTTTGCGTTTAATGAGAAATAGCGTTGCCATTTTCTGTTTTGAAATTGAACCGGTAATTCATCAATAACTGCAATACGTATTTTATAGGAACGGTGATTTGCGATTTGTATCGTTACTTTATTATCGTCTCCATTACTAAACCTGTCTGTACAAAAACGTTTTGCTGTTACCGGTTTATTTCCCGCAAAAACAATAATAAAATCCAGGGCCGTAGCAATGCCTAAACAGAGAAAAGCTAGTGATGCAATTTGCAGTAAAGGTGCCGAGTAAAATGCAAGAATAAACAGCGCCACAATTGCAGCACCAATTGTATAAAACAGCGGCGTGAAATAAAATCGCAACCTGTAAAAAAATCTTTTCAGCATTATCTTGGCACTTCAATGGAATGAATAATTTTTTCGATCATTTCATCTTCAGGTATTCCTTCCATTTCTTTTTCCGGCGTAAGAATTATTCTGTGCCGAAGAACAGGCTTCGCTACATAAACAACATCATCAGGAATTACAAAATCTCTTCCTGATAAAGCTGCCCACGCTTTTGCTGCATTTAAAATTGCAATCGTTGCTCTTGGCGACGCGCCGAGATAAATTGATTTATCATTGCGTGTGGCAACAGAAATTTTTGCGATAAACTGTATCAGTTTTTCTTCAACAACAATATTTTTTATTAACTGCCGAAGCTGAATAACTTGCTCATCGCTTATAACCGGTTGCACAATATTCACAACATTTTCTTCAGTTAGTTCATTAAAGCGTTGCAGAATATTTATTTCTTCTGCTTCAGTTGGATAGGGCACAGTTATCTTAAACAGAAAACGATCTAACTGCGCTTCAGGCAAACGATATGTGCCTTCCTGTTCAATAGGGTTTTGTGTTGCAATAACCATAAATGGATTATTCATTACATGCGTAATTCCATCCATCGTTACTTGCTGTTCCTGCATTACTTCAAACAAAGCAGCTTGTGTTTTTGCAGGCGCACGATTTATTTCATCAATCAAAACAACATTGCTGAAAACAGGCCCGCGTTTAAATTCAAATTTGCCTGTGCCGGGGTTAAAAATACTTGTGCCCAAAACATCACTCGGCATTAGGTCGGGTGTAAATTGTATGCGACTGAAACCGGTTTGCAAACATTTTGCAACGAGTCTTGCTGTAAGTGTTTTTGCAACACCAGGCACGCCTTCAATTAATACATGACCGTTTGCAAGAATAGCAACCATTATCAATCGAACCATATCATCTTGTCCAACAATTACTTTTTTTATTTCCTGCTGCAGGTTAAGCATGGTTGTATTCAGCTCATCTAAATTTATTCTTTGCTCAAAAATTTCTTCACTCATAATTATGTTGTTTTATAAAAATTTTCTAATTGTTCATAGTAGTCCATTAATTGTTTTTGCGTAATGGCCTCGCTTAAATTTATTGTATGAATGGTTTCAATTATTGCATCTATCTCATTAATATTTTTGTTTGATTTTGCAGCAAGCAACTCAACAAACGAGCTATTTAATTCTGCAGTTGAAATTTTATAATTGTTGCGCACATAATCTAAAAAATACTGGGTTAGTTTTTCTGCAAGATTTTTATGATCTGCTTTTTCATAATATAATTTTCCGATTGTGGTAACAAATTCAAGCGAATCATTTTTTGGCTTTTCATAATTTGGAATAATGCGCTGCCTGCGTTTAATTTCTGTAACTATATAAAGAAACAATAGTAGCAACGTAATCCAAAATGCCCACTTAAAGTTCTCGTATTTTAAAATAACAGATAATATTCCATGGTTTTCCTGCGGCTGATTATTGCTTTCAAAATGATATAAATAATATTCATCCCAAACAATCTTTTTCGCATCGGAGGGCAACAAACTCATCAGCTTTTCAAAGTATTGGCGGTTGTTATCGTACAATAAAAAAAAGTTTGTAAACGCAATAGGTGCATTGTGTAAAAAGAAAATGCCTTTCATTGAATGCACGGCAATAAGATTTGTATTTGATGAGCCTGAATAACCAAGATGATATGTAAAAACACTATCCGTTTTTGAAAACGAATTTGTAAAATCTGCACCGGGATATTGATAAGAAAGTGGCGTTTTAAAATCACTTGAATCAAGTTGGACAATGGTTGAATCGAAAGGGTTGAACGGATGATGAATTTCCAACATCAATTTAAAAAACTCGGTGTGCGTTTTTTCTTTCAGCTTAAAAAACTTAGCTGCATCACTCGTTATTTCAAATGCTGAAATAAAAACATAATTCCCTTTTTGAATGAAGCCTGTTAAATAATCCAATTCTTCTTCTGAAGGATTAAAAGTTTTTGCAACAATGAACAGGATTTGTTTTGTTGAATCGCTGGTGAGTGTTTGCCATTCGCCCGGTGCATTCCTGTTTGTTTGAATGGTTGCGTGTGGAAATTCTTTTCGCAAAAGATTATATGCAGCATAAGTGCCATATGGAATTTTATCACGAACGCCAAGTGTTATCCTGTCATCAAATACGCGCGGCTTTTTATACATGAATAAAAATGCAATGGCACCAAGCAGCAATGCAAGCGCGATATATGGCAACGTTTTCTTCATGCGATTTTATTTTGAAGCATGAGGAAATCTTTTTTTATTACTTTATATTTTTCGAAAGCAATTTCAAATTTGCCATACCAAACATATTCGTAATCGCGTGTTACATGCGAAAAATCATTGTACAGTTTTGACTGATACAATTGCTGCAGGTAGTGCAGGTTTGTATAATCCGGCTGATATTTTATATGATTTGTTTCGCTGAGTAATTTTAATGTTTGCAAAAACATGAGCCGCACTGCGAGCCGGTAATTTTGTTCTGTTTCAGCTTTGTGAATTAAGTTATTATATGAGAGTTCAAAAATATTTTCATCTTCTTTCTCATTTTCGCTTGTTGAAGCAACAGATTCTCTTGAGAAAAGACTGATTTTATTTTGAAATAAGAAATAGATTATTGCGGCTAAGAATACACCAATTATAATGAACCAAATAATAAAACGAAACCATGTTTGTTGTGTAAAATCAGTTTTTCTTGGTTCGGTAAATTGTACGTTCGCTGCTTTTTCAAGGCTATCTCTAAAAGCCGAATCTGTTTGTAATCTTTTTTCAATTTTTTCAATTTCCGGCACATACCAGAAATCTGATTGATTTTTTAATTCTTTTACATCTTTATCAATTAAGTTTCGTTCAGCAAATTTTTGTTTTGTATATGCTTGTGAGAAATCTTCTTTCCAGTTAAAAAAATATTGTGAAGTATCGTAGATGTGTTTTACAGTTGTATCAACATACGCGTCATCTTCGTCTTCATCGTCAGAATCATTTTCATTGTTTGAAGGTTGCGTGATTGAATCAATGTTCGACAAACTTACCGTATCAACAACAGTTGTATCATTTTGTGCGTGTGATAAATTAAAGATCAGCAGTAACACTAAAACAAGGCGCAAAGGAAGGTTTGATCATCGCAATGTCAAATGTTCCCATGCTTTTCATAGCTGCTTTTTTCGAAGGTTTTATTACACGACATACAGATATGCCGTTGTGGTTGAAAATATTTATTATTACACTTT
>DASZUY010000274.1:0-6007 GCA_035547495.1 Parafilimonas sp.
CTATCCACTGTTGAAAGTTACTATCGTGCCGCGCGGTACTGCAGCTTTAGGTTATGCGCAATACACACCAAAAGAGCAATATCTGTATAATACAGATCAGTTGATGGATCAGTTATGCATGACGTTGGGCGGAAGAGCTTCTGAAGAAATTTTCTTTGGAAAGATTTCAACCGGCGCTTCAAACGATTTACAGCAGATCACTAAAACCGCTTATGCAATGATAACCGTTTATGGTATGAATGATAAAGTAGGTAACATTAGTTTTTATGATCCTGCTCAGGATAATTCATTCACCAAACCTTATAGCGAAAAAACAGGTGAGCTGATTGATGAGGAAGTAAGGAAGCTGATTAATGTAGCTTATCAAAAAACAAAGGCATTGCTTACAGAAAAAAGAAATGAAGTTGAAACACTTGCAAAAGAATTGCTGGTGAAAGAAGTTTTATTTCAGAGCGATGTTGAAACACTTATTGGTAAGCGGCCATTCGACGATAAAAGGCATGAGCAAGATGAGAACAACGGAGATGCAATTGATAATCATGAACCAGGATCAATTAGTGCAGGTGTGCCGCCTTACGACAGCAGCTTAACTGTACCAACTCCTAAGCAACCGGCATCTTAAAATGGAGTCATCAGCAAAAAAAAATATTTTAAAAAAAATTAAACAGGCATTGGCAACACCAGTGCCTGTTCCCTTTTCACATCAATCAACTGTGCAGATTTTAAATGAGCAACAGCAGGAAACCGAAGTAGAATTTGCAGAAAAGTTTACGTCGCTGCAAGGCCGATTTTCTTTTTGTTTTGATAATGTTGAAATGGTCAATCAACTAAAAACATTGTTTGCTGCGCGCAACTGGGAAAAAATTTTTATTAAAGATGATGCGTTGCAACAGACTTTGCAATCAGCCGGATTGAATATTAATTACACAAATAATCTTGCCAAATGTGATGCTGCAATAACAACCTGCGAATGTTTGATCGCACGTACCGGAAGCATTGTGTTAAGCGCGGCGCAACAAAGCGGCAGAACAGTGAGTGTTTATGCACCGGTTCATATTTGCATTGCATATACAAACCAGTTGGTGTATGATATTAAAGATGGACTTGAATTAGTTCAAAACAAATATCATAAAAACCTGCCATCGCTTATAACTTTTGCAACAGGACCAAGCCGCACAGCAGACATAGAAAAAACTTTAGTAACTGGCGTGCACGGGCCGAAAGAAGTGTTTTGCTTTTTGATTCAGGCAGAAAACACATAGTATTATCTTTATCAAATGGAAATTCCTTCCGGCAAAAAAATTTATTTTCTTTCCGATTTTCATCTCGGCGCGCCGGACTTTTCTTCAAGCCTTTCACGAGAAAAAAAAATAGTTTCTTTTTTAGAACACATTAGAAAAGATGCGGCGCAAATAATTATTGCCGGAGACATTTTTGATTTTTGGTACGAATACAAAACAGTTGTTCCAAAACATTTTGTCCGGCTGCTCGGCAAGCTTGCAGAAATAACAGACAGCGGCATACCTGTTATGTTGTTTGCAGGCAATCACGATATGTGGATGCGCGGATATTTTGAAAACGAATTAAACATTCCTGTTTATTTCCATCCAAAAACATTTGAATGGAACAACAAGAAATTTTATGTTGGTCATGGTGATGGATTAGGGCCTGGTGATCATGGGTATAAATTCATAAAAAAAATTTTCAGAAATAAATTTTGCCAGTGGTTGTTTGGTCAAATGCATCCGACAGTTGGAATGGGTGTTGCAAATTATTTTAGCAGGGCAAGCAGAAAAAAAACCGGCTCATCAGATTCTGTTTTTTTAGGCGAGGATAATGAATGGCTGGTTATTTATGCAAGAGAAGTTTTAGCTAAAGAACATTTTGATTATTTTATTTTCGGTCACAGGCATTTGCCGTTGAATATTGAATTGAATGATAACAGTCGCTATATAAACCTGGGAGATTGGATAACAAATTTCACGTATGCCGAATTTGATGGAAACAATGTTCAACTAAAAAAATGGCAAGAATAATTTTTATTATTTCGCTCTTCTTTTTTACAGCTGAAATTTCTTCCGCACAGGTTGACACTTCATTAAATATTAAGCAACAAAATTTTATTGAAGGCGCATACACTAATTTTTATGTTGATAATCTCAACAACATTTATCTTCTTAACAAAGACAATCAACTAAAAAAATTAAATACGAATGGCGATTCTGTAGCTGTGTCAAATGCTTTAAAAAAATATGGAGATATTTATTCAGTTGATGTTTCTAACCCTTTAAAAATTATTGTTTATTACAAAGATTTTTCAACCATTTTAATTCTTGATCGTTTTCTCAGCAGCTTAAATACAATTGATCTGCGCAAATATGGAATATTGCAGGCGCAGTCGGTTGCACTTAGTTATGATAATAATTATTGGGTGTTTGATGCAGTTGAAAACAAACTAAAAAAAATAGATGATAACGGAAATCTATTACTTCAAACGCCTGACTTTAGAACAATATTCAACGAATCTTTTTCGCCGGAAAAAATAATAGATAATAATGGTTTTGTTTATTTATATGATTCGAAAAAAGGTTGGATGATCTTTGATTATTACGGTGCCTTCAAACAAAGTATTCCTCAGGCAAATCTTAAAAATGTACAGGTAATTAAAAATGAATTATATGGTTTCGATTCAGCACAAAATGTTCATCGCTATAATGTAAAAACGTTTGAAGAAATTACTTATCACTTTAAAACAAACATTCCAGGTATTTTTAAGCTTTATGTTAGCATGAATAATTTGTATGCGCTGCATAAAGATGGCTTGTATATTTTTTCAATTGCTGATTAAGCATCAACAATCTCTTTTCCAAAAGGCGCTAATGTAAGTTCTACCAGCTTTAAATGTTGTCTGCCAAACGGAATTCCGATAACGGTAATAAACAATAACATTGCAAACACAAGATGCACAACAGCAGTGTATAATCCGCCGGTAAAAATCCAGATGATGTTAAACAATAAACTAAGGCAGCCGCCCGACGAAGGTTTTGTTACAACTTTTTTTCCAAAAGGTAAAAGCTCCAGCATTCCAATTTTAAAACATTGTATGCCGAACGGTATGCCGATGATTGTAACGCAAAAAACAAAGCCCGTTACAAAATATCCTAGTGCGGAAAGAAAGCCACCGCAAATAAGCCATATTAAATTACCAACTGCATTCATCTTTTAAAAATAAAAACGTTTCTGTTATCTTTCAACTCCAATTATATAAATGGCATTCAACATTCAAACATTTAAAACAAGAACACTTACGTCAATCGTTTTTGTTATTATAATGCTATGTGGGTTATTAATTAACTCGTGGTCTTTTCTTTTATTATTTTCTGTAATTCACTTTGGCTGCTGGATAGAATATCAAAAGTTAATGTCACGCGTTTTTCCCGATTATAAAGTCGCGGTATCAATTAACAATTATGCGATCGTGTTTTTAGGTTTTGGTTTTATGCTATGGATGACAAACAACGTTTTTGTTATTGGGCAAATCACATTAAAAGAAGTTGGTTTTTTTCTTATGCTGATAAATTTATCTGCTTTTATCGCCAGCATTTTTATTTATAAAATGTATCGCAATGCAAAGATCATTGCGGCCTTTCTCATTGGTTTTATTTATATCTCTGTAAGCTGTGGTTTAATGCTCGATCTGCGAACAACGGGTTTAATTTCCGGAAGCGTTTTAAGTTTAGATTTTGGTTTGATATTGCCATTGCTTATCATCGCATCTATGTGGATCAACGATACGATGGCATACATTGTTGGTTCATTAATTGGCAAAACACCATTCTCTCCCATTTCACCAAAAAAAACCTGGGAAGGCACTGTTGGCGGTGCTATACTAGCTGTTACTATTCTTACAATTTGCGGGTATATTTTTTTTAAGACTGATATTTTGCAATTGATTTTAATTACAACTATTGCATGCATTGCCGGCATTCTGGGTGATCTCTTTGAAAGCAAACTAAAACGAATGGCGAACGTAAAAGACAGCGGAAAAATAATGCCGGGTCACGGCGGATTTTTAGACCGCTTTGATTCACTGTTGTTGGCAACTATTTTTGTATGGTTGTATGTAAAATTGTTTCTTTAATCATTCCCTCTGAAGATTTACTTATAAACTAATTGCATGAAGAAATATTTATTCCTGTTTCTTTTTCTATTTCCTGTTTTATCGTTTGCACAATTTCATCTTGGTGGTGCAAATACTGTAAGCAGTGCGCTTTCAAAAGTGATTGAAGATTTTCCAAATCATTTTAAAAATATACGTGGTGAAATTATAAGCCAGGATGTTCAGGCGGTTAATTATACAAGCACGGTAAACATTGCGGGTGCAGATTCAAGTGTCATTATTCAAAACGGAAGTGATTCTGATAATATTTACAGCTGGAAAGAAACAGTTTTTGAAGCAGAAGATTTTGATCAGGCCAAACAAAAATTTCACGAATACTTTTCAAAAATAAAAGGCACTTCAGTTACTATAGATAATAATAAAACAAGTTTTCATGCAGATTATATTCAGCCTGATGATGCAAAACGTTTCACTACTATAATTTTTTTGCCTTCGCCCGCGGTAAGAGAATTAAAACATGTTGTAATCGATCTTAGTTTGCAGTACGTTTTAAGCGGATGGGAAATTAGCATTAGTATATATGAACACACAGATTATGGCGTTGAAGATGATGATGGGAATTAAAAATATCATCGCCGTTAAACAAAATCGTTCTCAGTAAAAACGCGCTTTAGCATAATGCTCGGCGGCGTAGAAACAATAAGCGGAAATTTTTCAATTGTAACAAAACTTGGGTCGAGACCAAAACCTCTTTCTTCACTTAAACTTATTTCTTTAAGCCATAAATGAAGTTTGATAATTATTCTTTCGAAGAAAGGCAGATCATTATCACTGCTTAAAAATTTTTCTGTTATTATAAATTGAAAATCGCCGGTGATATTATTTCGTTCAAGACTATCATATCGACTTAAAATATTTACTTCATTATTTCTTACAAGATCTTCAACCACTTTTCTAAACATTAAATTTATTCTTTGCTGCACACGAAAACCTAACCTGAACTCAATACGAATTATATCATTCGGAATAATATGCTCAACAAGATACTCTGATGTGTAAGGATCATCAACTGTATCAATATGCACAAACCAATAAATATCTGCGCGCTTTGGTTTTTTATTTAAAATAGAATAGATGATCTTATGCTCAATTTCTTTTGGGTTATTAGCACTTGTTAAATAAACAAGATGCGTAGAATATTTTGCAATGGATTTATCATGACTTAATTCCTGTATCATAGGAATATAATGTTCGAGCCGCACAAATTCAACATACCTGTTTTTAATTCTGCGGCTGCGATACCAGATGTACATTACAGAAAACAATCCGCCACCAACAAGCAAGGTTACATAACCACCATGATGAAATTTTTGAAGATTGGCAGTTAAAAAAGAAAGTTCAATCGTTAAATAAACCAGCAGGTAACAATATATCCAGATTGGAAGCACCCTTCGCGTTATCATAAAATTGGCGAACAAAATTGATGTGCTTATCATGCACATGGTTATTGCCAAACCGTATGCAGCCTGCATGTTGCTTGATCTTTGAAAAAATAAAACAATTCCGCTGCATCCAATAAACAATAAAGTATTAACGCCCGGAATAAATAGTTGACCTTTCTCTTCTGTAGGATAATTTATTTTCATTTTTGGCCAAAGGTTCAGCCGCTGCGCTTCTGCAATTAAAGTAAACGAACCTGATATTAATGCCTGGCTGGCAATAATAGCAGCGGTAGTAGCGATTACTATTCCGATAGGCAAAAACCATTGCGGCATCATTCCAAAAAAAGAATTGAAGGAGCCTGACATAAAATTGTCAGTTATAGTAACGCCTTTAAAATTTGCAAGCAACCATGCACCCTGACCAAGATAATTTAAGATCAAACAG
>DASZUY010000275.1:0-2987 GCA_035547495.1 Parafilimonas sp.
CACCGGTAAATGCCCTATATGATCTGCTTCGCCGGTAAAAATTCTCAGCAATACTGACTCGCCTTTTAATTCCATATTAAATAAATTTTATTACAGCAACACCGAGAAATACACCGGCAATACCCAATATAACGCTTAGTAAAACATACAAACTAAAATACAAATAATCGCCTGTGCGCAGCAGGTTCATATTCTCATACGCAAATGTACTGAAGGTGGTAAAGCCGCCGCAAAAACCGGTAGTTAATGCAAGCCTCCATTCAGGTGAAAGCACATTACCTTTTTCGCCAAGTGCGTAAAATAATCCTATTAAAAAGCAGCCGAGAATATTTACGGTAAATGTTCCAAGCGGAAAAACAGAAGGGCTTGCGCCTGCTACCAATCCTTGTACAAAATATCTTGCTACACCACCAATGCCGCTGCCTAAAAAAACAATAAATACCACCTTCATAAATTACCGTTGAGTGTATATTTAAAATCAACCAGCCATTTATTATTGCGTTGCACAACTTTTACTTTACGCGCAAACTGGTCGTAAGAATTTTTATAGTCTATAACATGAATGGTATCGTTTACGGCATCATCTTCATTAATAATAATTGAAGCTAATGCATAAGCATGTTTCTGATCTTCGCTTTTACCATCGTAATCTCTTTTTATTTTCAGTAGATCACTTTTATTTTCGGGATCGTTAACCATATAAGCTTGCGCTTTCGTGAAATCGCCTTTCAAACAACCATCAATAAATTCTCTTGCACCTTCTAAAGGAGTTGTTGCAGCCGGATATTTCTCACCGCAACTGCATATAGAAAACAGTAAAATAAAACAAACGTATTTAAAACTGCTCATGCAGTTCAAAAGTACATGTAAAAACATTTTTCGTAAAAGAGTAATTTAAAAAGATGTCGCGCTACAGTTAAACTAATTAAATGTAAAGCGCATCTTGCTTATAGTTGCAATTTCTTTATTTGTACTTTGCATTACCTGTCTTAAATAAATTTTTAAAGAACATGCCTTTCATAAATATTAATTCACTTAACGAAAAAGAAGTTTTTCCCGGTTATAAAGGAAGAGCAATTCATACCGGTACTACAACGTATATGTATTGGAAGATAGAAGTTGGTGCGGCGGTACCGGAGCATTCGCACATACACGAACAAGTAGTGAATGTATTAAAAGGAATGTTTGAATTAACGGTTGATGGACAAAAGGAATTACTTGAACCGGGTAAGGTTGCTGTTATTCCACCGAATGTGAAACATAGTGGTCGCGCAATAACATACTGCGAACTGCTTGATGTTTTTTTACCTGAAAGAGAAGATTATAAATTTTAAGCTATGAACCTTGATCTGACAAATAAAACAGCACTTGTTTGCGGCGCTTCGCAGGGACTTGGATTTGCATCTGCAATCGAACTTGCTTTAATGGGTGCAAATATTATTGCTGTAAGCCGGGATGAAAGCAAATTAAAAACAGCTATACAAAAATTAGATACATCAAAAGGTCAGCAACATAGTTTTCTTGTTATTGATCTTTCTAATCCTGATGAAGTAAAGCAAGCGGTTACTGCATATTTATCTAAGGGCAACATCATTCATATATTAATAAATAATGCTGGCGGACCACCTTCAGCACCGATGATTGAAACAGATATTTCAGAAATTGAAAAGGCATTTCGCACGCATCTTATAAGCAGTCATATACTCGCGCAATTAGTTGTGCCAGGTATGAAGCAATCAGGTTTTGGACGCATTGTAAATATTACTTCGGCATCGGTAAAACAACCTATTAATAACTTAGGAATTTCAAATACAGTACGTGCCGCAGTTGCTAACTGGGCAAAAACTTTGGCGAATGAAATAAGTAAGTTTGGAATTACTATTAACAATGTTTTGCCGGGTTATACAAATACAGACAGGCTTGATTATCTTTTTTCGAAACAAGCAGCAGCGCAAGGTGTGGATAAAGAAATTATTTTTAATAAAATGGCTGAATCTATACCGGTTGGAAGATTAGGTGACCCAGCCGAATTCGGTGCTGCTGTTGCATTTTTATGTTCACCCGCCGCAGCCTATATCAACGGAATTAATTTACCTGTTGATGGCGGAAGAACCGGCAGTTTATAAAATTTTTTTAATAATGTTTGAAGAGGAGATGTAATGGGAGAAGCAGAAATAGATGCATCAAATAATAACCTCACAATTCACTCGCATATTATTACCTATGGTGATGCGGCTGATGAAGAACTTACAAAAAGGATAAGAGATGAAATTGAAACGATGTGGAATGAACCACATGCAATCATCAGCATTAAAAAAAATTCTTTCTATGTTGTGTTTCGCATTACCGCATCGTTACAACCAAAAGTTGAACCGTTAGAAGTGATCAGTAATGTAAACCCGCGCAATAATTATTTCAGAATAGAAGAATATGCACGCGGCAATATTTCTTTTGTTGATAGTATTGGTTGTAACAGCGGTTATTTTAAAACAGAGAATTTATATGTTGGTTCAACAACAGCAGCGCATGAATATGGTCATACGCTTGGTCTTGAACATCCGGAAAATATAGATTACCGAGGCAAAGGTGTGCCGCGCATTATGTACCCGCGGGGAACGTTGGTGGATGCGCAATTTCAATACGATCCAACAAAACCGGCGGGTTTAACGGGTGGCACTATGCATCCCATGTATAGAAAAGTTTTTGCAGAAGATATTGCAATGCTGAAACTTGAACGATCAAGATTTAAAAATAATAAGGCGATTATTGGTGATTTTACAAATGTGTTTCACTTAAATCATCGTGAATTATAAACCGGAAAAATTGTAGTCTTAATATTTAAGGTAATCGCCGATCATTGACTGCAGATAAGCTTTACCCGTTTGCAATGAAACGGAGTCAGCATCATTCAACGATTTTTTTGAATCATAAATTATTTGCTTTGCACGTTCATCATACGCAAAAGCATCTGTATTTGTTACCCATCC
>DASZUY010000276.1:0-6946 GCA_035547495.1 Parafilimonas sp.
TAAAGCTGTGCTGCTGCCTGCTGATATTGATACGTTTTGTTTCCGTGTGCATCTAAAATTGCATTTCCGTTTGCATCTGTTACTAAATTCAGGTAGATATAATTTTGAATATTGTTGTTAAACAAACTCACATCAGCAGAAAAATCTTTGAACCTTCCACTTGCTCCAACATCTTCCTGCAAAGAAAATTCAGGGTTGAAATTTCTGTTGCCGAGATAAATAATATGCGCCCCAGGGTCAAGTCCGTTACTTCCCATTTCTGTAATGTTCGGTGCCCTGTAAGCCCTGCCGATATTGGCTTTCAGGCTGATTTGATGGGTGACTTCAAATGTTAATCCTGCACTTGCAGACATGCCATGAAATGTTTTTTGGTAAGCAGCAAATTGTAATGTTGCATTCGCTGTATCCGGAATATTTACATGTTCATCAAAGCCTGTTGAAGCATTTGTTCTTACATAAAAATTATTCCATTGTACATGCCGTATATCATAACGCATTCCTCCGCTTATGCTCCATTTATCGTATTTCCATTTTGCATACACATACATTCCGCCATCGCACAAATTGTAATCGGGAATAGGAAAATCTGTTGCATTCAAACTCTTGTTGTTTTGCAACATTCCGTTTATGCCAATAGTGGTTTCAATGTTTGCAAACTTCGGTGCATTGTATCGCAAACCATAATTCAATGTATTTAATCGTACATACATTCCTGCTTGTTCAGGCATTGTAGGGTGATTATATTCTCTGCGAACATTTTGCTGAACACCCAATAAAAAATCAATATCGCCATTTCCTGTTTTATAAGAACTATGTAAGTAAATTCTGTAATGCTGAATGTGCTGCGAAAGTGCGGGCACTTTATATGAGTTCAATTCCTCATCAGAAACAACCGGGCGATTTCTTATGGTGTCTTTATCGCCTTCATAAATTTGTTGGGTAAATTTTCTTGTGAGGCTATCACGACTTCCATCCGGAATTGCCTGCCGGTTATCGTACCATGTAACATTGAAATGCGTAAAACCCTTGTTTGTTTTATATCCTAGAAGAGCAGAAAAATTTTTCTCGTTAAAATTGGTGAGATAAACTCTTCCGTCAACAGGATTGCGATAATCTTTTGCTATGCGGTAAGAACCACGAACAGCAAACAAAAAATGTTTGTTGTTGTAATCTAAATGCAAACCGTTTCCGATTAAGTTGTTGTTTGTTTGGTATTCGCTTGTAAATTTTCCGTGCAACTTATTATCATTATAATCCGGAACAAAAGGAAATAAACTTACAACGCCTGCCAACGCATCAGAACCATACATCAAACTCGCAGGGCCTTTAACCACTTCAGCTTTGTCAATGTTATAAGCATCCACTTCAATACCGTGTTCATCACCCCATTGTTGTCCTTCCTGCCGGATGCCGTCATACAAGGTAAGCACACGATTGTAGCCAAGCCCGCGAATAAAAGGTTTTGAAATATTCGCCCCTGTCTTCACAGCATTTAAGCCAGGCACATTCTTTACCAATACATCAATAATGTTGCTTTCGTTTGTTTGCTCAATCTGTCTGGAGGAAACGGTTGCAATAGCAATGGGATTTTCACGAATAAGTGTTGCTTTGGAAACGCCTGTTACTACTACTTCATTTAACGATATACTATTCGCAGTTAAAGAAAGGTTGAGTGTTAGCTTATCATTTTTTTTAAAAGAAATTGTGTTTTTAAACTCATCATAGCCAATGGCTGATACCCGAACCGTATAATTTCCCGCAGGAATATTTTTGATAATAAAGTTGCCAATGCTGTCTGTTACTGTTCCAAAAGCTGTTCCTGTCAATGCAAGGCTTGCATAAGGAACAGGTTTATTTTCTGACGTTACTGTTCCTAAAACCGTTGCTGTTTGGGCATTGGCAACAAATGAAATAAGAAAGGCAATTAACACCGATGCAACAAATTTCCTAATCACACTATTTGTTTTAGTGGCAAAAATATAAAGTTAGATAAGCCTAACAAAATAATTTTGAGGAATCTGCTTATTTTTGTCTGTATGTTATCTCAAACAGAAGAAAATTATTTAAAAGCTTTATTTCATCTTACTTCGGAAACTGCTAATAAATCCGAAACGGGAACAAACGAATTAGCGGCTACGCTGAATGTGAAGCCTGCAACAGCAAACGATATGCTCAAGAAACTGAAAGAAAAAAAGCTGATTCATTATGAGAAGTACGGGAAAGTTTCTCTAACAGCTTCCGGAAAAAAGCAGGCGATTGAAGTTGTTCGCAAGCATCGGCTTTGGGAAACATTTTTGTATGATAAGTTAGAATTTAGTTGGGATGAAGTGCATGAAGTTGCAGAACAGTTAGAACATATTTACTCGCCAAAACTGATTGAGCAATTAGAAAAGTTTTTGGGTTATCCCGAATTTGACCCGCATGGCGATGTTATTCCCAATGCAAAAGGTGAGTTGAAATTGCAAGTTCGTAAAACATTGTCGCAGGTTGCTGTTGGAAAACCCTGCAAACTCGTTGCGGTAAAAGATAACAGTGCTTCGTTTCTTCAATATGTTGTTAAAGTAGGTTTGGGTTTGAGCAGCAAAATAAAAGTTGTCAGTCGCCAGGAGTTTGACGGAACAATGGAAATAGAAGTGAACGGAAAAAGATCAATCGTCAGCCAGAAGTTTGCAGAAAATATTTTTGTTGTATGAGTATTGCTGTCCGCTAAGTTGCGCATCAGTCACCGCCTGTTGGCTGTAGCCCAATTTGTCATCCTATTGCTTTTATATTTTAAGACAGTTACGTCCGAGGTGGTTAAAGCCAGCTTTGAAGCATTTGTAAAGGCATTGCAATAGCGATTAGTTAGCCTGGAACAAATGCTTAATTGAGTAATTGATGTTGAAGATAAGAACAATTGTAAATGCTTAACGTCATGCTTGGAACAAAAGATGATTGCCAAAATGTTTGCAATGAAAAATTTCTTATTGTATGCTCATACTAATAGTATACTGACTGAAGCTAAATTAATATTTTGTTATTGATGTTTTGAAAACGGTCATATGCTTTCCTGGCACACCGCTTAAATAAAGAGAAATTGCAAAGAGAAAAGTTTATTTGATATGCGACAATAACAAGGACAGAAAAAATTGCTGAACCCTGGTTTTTTAATGTTGAACGGTGAGCAGAAAAAGCAATGCTTTCATTAAGCACGATAACTTTGAATAAATGTTTTTATGAAACTGCTTATTGTACTTATCCCATTTTTATTATTGCTGAATTTTAAACAAGATGTGGCTGCGCAATCCAATTTCTGGGATAGTCCTAATGCCTACCTTGGGCAACCATTGCCGGGAGATACACCTAAAATATTTGCACCTCATTTACTGGCGGGTGAAGGTGAGTTTACTGCTAACAGGGTAGCAATGTCTGCAGATGGTAAAGAAATTTTTTATTGTACCAATAAGAGCTGGAAAAATGCTGATGATCTGAAAGTAAAATATTTTAAGTACGATGGAAAAAAATGGATTGGCCCGGTAATATTAAATGAACATTTCGGGCAAACTTCTATTTCACCTGATGGTAATAGTTTATACTTCGGCAGCGATGAATCTGCGGGAACAGTTTACAGATCAGCGAGGACCGATACAGGATGGAGCACTCCTGTGGCGTACATAAATAGAAATTATGTGATCTATGATTTTATGTGTACCCAGAGCGGCAACAAATATGCGGCAAGCAATGGTACATGGGGAGATCCTTCTGATGCGAATGCATGGAGATTTAGCGTGATGCCACCTTCAAACGAAGACACGAGTATTCAGGACCTTGGCACACCCTTAAATGCGCCGGGTTTTAACGGGGATTTTTTTGTTGCACCGGATGAATCATATATGATCATTAGTACCCATGAAACTGAGCATTTTGAATGTGAGCTGTACATAAGTTTTCGCAGGAAAAATAAAACATGGACCACTCCCAAAAGTTTGGGACCACTAATTAACGATGGGCTTGCACACAGGTACGCACAATATGTATCACCTGATGGAAAATATTTATTTTATACACGGGGCGAAAGTGAAAAGGATTGCGCTGTTTATTGGGTAAGGTTTGACCATCTATTAAAAAAGTTAGCACCACAATCTTAGTTGTAAATGGGGAGGAGCAGGATGAAAAATATATTGTTAGTGGAAAATACCAGTGACAGCAAAGAGTTTCGTCGCCCTGGTACCTCAACATAATAATGAAACAGAAGTTGATGTTGCGAAACGTATGTCTGTCCGCATTTAAAGTCAACTTTTACTTTTAGTCCTGTTTGTTTTTATTGCAAGAAAATGTTTATAAATTGTCGGGCTGTTCTTTTGTGTTATTACAAGTGCTTTTGCCCAGCCCTGCTTTTACAAATACTTGCGTTGGCAGCCGTTTTTTAGTTATTGTTTCTTGTCAATTAAACGTTCCCAATTCGCAAATGCAAATTTTTCTTTGTTGTCTTTATTTAGTTCTGTTGCTTCTAAAAAATTTCTGGCATCTCGTCCTTGTCGGTATTGATAAGGATAATCTGATGAGAAAAGTATTCGGTCTATTCCAATAATTTCAATGGAACGTTGCAGATAATTTTGGCTGAACATTCCACTTGGTGTTACATACAGGTTTTGTTGCACATAGTCAATAAAAGGTTTTTGAAGTTTTGTAACTCTGTTGAATGAAGCCATTCGTTCCGTATAAAATAAAATCACTTCGCCCCAATGGCCAAGAATAATTTGGAGATTTGGAAAGCGGTCGAAAACTTTGGCTAATACCAACCGCACAAATTGTATTCCTGCTTCGTAATGCCAACCAAGTGCAAAGGTTGAAAATGCAAGGTCGGTTAGTTCGTCAAAACCTGAATAGTAAATGTCCCGAACTGCTTTTTGCGGAATTTGCGGGTGAATGAATAACGGAACGCCAAGCGCTTCCGCACATTCAAACACTTTCCAAAAATCTTTGTGGTCTAAGTTTTTTTCACGGGTCCGTCCGCATAACATTGCACCTTTCAAGTCAAGATTTTCCACGGAACGTTCTAATTCCTTTGCTGCCTCTGTTGGCGCAAACATTGGCAAAGCTGCAAAACCTTGAAATCTGTCGGGGTTTTTCCTGGTAATTTCCGCAATATAATCGTTGGTTTGTACAGCAAGATCAATACTTTCTCTTCCTAAATTATGGAGGCTTGGACTTGTCAGCGAAAGCACTTGAACGTCAATCCCCGTTTCGTCCATACATTGAAGTCGTGAGTTTCCAATGTCTTCCAAACGTTTTTCTATTTCGCCTGAATGAAGTTTTTCGGTTGGGTCGTCTTTATCTGAATATCTATGCCATTTATCTTTGACTGCCTGGGTCAAAAGATGTTCTTCTATTGCTATTATTTTCATTTTTGAAAGTTAGATATTTTGTTGTCTGCAGTTGAGGTAGGCTGTCCGACAATTGTTGCTGATTGTATGATACATCGTCTGCAATTAAAATATGCTTTTTGCCTGTATGGCTTTTTTCTATGCGGCTACAGTCAATATATAGGTATTTTATGGTGTCAGATATAACAAACAGCTGACAACCCGCAATTTCCCGGTTTCCCAATTTCTCAATTTCCATTCCGGCATCACGTTTAAGTGAAACGAAAACCATATTTTTGGGCGCTTTATGATTGCATTTGTAAGCGGAAAATTTATAACCAAACTGCCCTCGCAGGTTATCGTTGATGTTAACGGGGTCGGGTATGAATTGCAGATCAGTCTCAATACCTATTCCGCCATCTCAAACAGCGACGGCGGAAAACTATATACTTACCTGCACATAACGGAAAATGCTCATACACTATACGGTTTTTCAGATTTGGCAGAAAAAGATCTGTTCTTACAATTAATAAGTGTTTCCGGCGTTGGAGCATCTACCGCAAGGGTAATGCTGAGTGGTTTAAAACCCGCGGAGATTATAAACGCAATTGTGCAGAACAATACAAAACAGCTCGAAAGCATAAAAGGTATTGGTAAAAAAACAGCAGAACGCATCGTGCTTGAACTAAAAGATAAATTCGGCAGACAGCAAACGCAGTTATCGGGCACATCGTATTTACATGATACACCTGAAGCCGATGCACTGAATGCGTTAGTTGCGCTGGGAATACAAAAAAACAATGCAGAGGCTGCCATAAAAAAAGTAATGACTTCCGAAAACAATAAACTTACACTCGAAAACATTATTAAACGCGCACTAAAAAATTTATAGCTTATTGAAAATTTCTACCTAACCAGGCTAAGAATAATTTGAGAAGTTTATTTGATTACAAATTTGTCCCCGCGGTTCTTCTTGTGCTTTGCTTTTGCAATAAAGGCTTTTCACAGAATAAGGACACGTTGCGTTATCCGTTGCAGGACAGGAGGGGGGATCCTTTTAGCTCAAATTATTATAACCCTTTTGATCTTCCCGATACCTCTGTCATTCACCAGGATATTCAATACGACCCGGTAACCAATCAATATTACATAAACGAAAAGATCGGCGATGTTATTTACCGCAAGCCAACATATCTAACTTTTGATGAAATGTATCGTATCCAGTCCCAAAGACAGGAAGATGAATATTTTAACCAGCGCGCACAAACCTTATTAGATCTTAACCGCAGCATTTCAAGACCACCGCCGAGAGTGTATGATAAATTATTTGACAGGATTTTTGGTGTTGGCCCAGGCGGACTTAAGGTAGATATTAAACCCCAGGGAACAATTGATATTACAATGGGCTACCAGGGTGAAGTAATTAAAAATCCAACGCTGCCGGAAAGCGCAAGAAGAAACGGTGGGTTGGATTTTAATATGAATACCAACATCAACATTAATGCAAGTATCGGCGACAAATTGAAATTACCGATCAGTTATAATACACTCGCCAACTTCGATTATGAGAACCAGTTGAAACTTGACTACAAAGGAATGGA
>DASZUY010000277.1:0-4887 GCA_035547495.1 Parafilimonas sp.
TTTTATACGGCTGGAGTTTTTTTACTGTTATTCAAACAGGAATGATTGCAGCAGTCGGCGTTTCGTTCAGCAAATTTGCTGCATACATTTTTCCATCGCTTGGTGAAAGCAATATCATTTTTCATTCATCATTCATTAATATTTCTGCAGCACAAATTTTTGGAATCGTTCAAATAATTTTTTTAAGCTTCATCAATACTCGAGGAATTGTAACCGGAAAAATTGTGCAGGATATTCTTACGATTATAAAATTGCTGATGTTGTTTGGATTGATCGTGCTTGGTTTTGCGATTGCATTTAATAAAGATGTGTGGCATGCAAACTGGCAACATCCGTTTGAAATGATGCGGCATTCATCTCGCTTGCCAAACTATAACGGAACAAATAATTTCTGGACGCACGTTACAGGCTTTGCTGTGTTTGGTGCAATTGCTGCGGCAATGGTTGGCGCCATTCTTACCAGCGATTCATGGTATAACATCACGTTCATTGCAGGCGAAGTAAAAAATCCAAAACGAAATGTTGGTTTAAGTTTATTTCTCGGCACACTCATCGTTACAACATTATATTGTTTATGCAACGTAATGTATCTCGCCGTATTGCCATTAGGTAATTCGCCAAGTGATACAAATAGTATTGCGTTCGCCGCAGAGAATCGCGTTGGTGTTGCAGCCGCATTACAAATTTTCGGAACTAAATCTGCGTTTGTAATTGCATTCTTAATTATGCTTTCAAACCTTGGTTGTAACAATGGATTGATTTTATCCGGCGCAAGAGTCTATTATGCAATGGCGCAGGATAAATTATTTTTTAAATCAACCGGCAAACTTAATAAAGCTGCTGTACCTGCAAACGGAATCTGGTTACAATGTATTGTTGCAAGTTTGCTCTGTTTAAGTGGAAAGTATGGTGATTTACTTGACTACATTTCTTTTGTGGTGATGTTGTTTTATGTAATCACAATCGGTGGCGTAATTGTTTTAAGGAAAAAGAAACCAGAATTAGACAGACCTTACAAAGCATTTGGTTATCCTATTGTGCCCATCATTTATATGATACTTGCAAGCGCATTTTGTGTTTCATTAATTATTTACCGTCCTGATTTTACAATACGCGGATTGATTATTGTGCTGGCAGGAATTCCGGTTTATTATGTTGCTGTGGCAAGAAAAAAACAATTGAATTAATCACTTCAACCATTTATTAAACCATTCAACTGTTCGCACACTTACATCAATCATGTTATCAAAATTTTCAAACTCATGTCCTTCATCAGGACAAACATATAATTGTGTTGGAACATTTAATTCTTTTAATGCATGCCAATATTGAAATGATTGTGCAGGCGGCGATTCACCATCACGTTCACCAACTAAAATCAACGTTGGTGTTTTTGTTTGTTTGATATATGTAATTGCAGAAACTTTTTGATACGCCTTTGGATTATCATACGGCGAAGCGTTGAAATAACTGTTCATCCATTTATCAATTGAATTTTGTCCATAATAACTTTTCCAGTCACACGCACCTGCACCTGCAACGGAAGCTTTAAACTTATTTGTTTGCGTTGGTGCAATCATTGCCATTGAGCCGCCATAACTCCAGCCTAAAATTCCCACAAGATCGCTATCAACTGCATATTTTTTTGAAACTACATCAACACCTTTTAATATATCACGCAAATCGCCGAAGCCCCAATCACCGCGATCTGCCAGTACAAAATTTTCACCTTGTCCGTAACTGCCTCTTGCGTTCGGAAAGAAAACAAAATATCCAAACTGCGTATAAACTGTTGTATTAAAATCAGGCGCCGCCCATGTGGGTGTTGTTATCCATGCAGGTCCGCCATGCACGCAGGCAAGCATCGGGTATATTTTTGTTGAATCAAAATTTTGCGGATACAATAACCAGCCTTGCACATGGTTGCCTTCATTTATCCATGTAACATCTTCAAATCGTAATGATGGTTTTTGAATGTCATTATTTAAATGTGTTACGCGTGTTTGATTTTTAAAATCTCCATACCAAACTTCAGGTAATTCGTTCCATGCACTTCTTATCAATGCAAGTTTATTATTCCTGACAGACAAACTTGTTTCTTCATCACTTGCTCTTATTGATGCATCTGCTTTAAACAAAGTTTTTGTAGCAAGTGTTTTTGTATTTAAAGATGATATTGCGACAGAGCCGCCAACAAATTCCGTAAACAAAATAGTATTATCTGGTTGCCATGTAAACCATGATGGCGTTGAAGTTCGATTGGGTGTAAGATCTTTTGGTTGACTATTTTTTGTTGCATCAACAACATAAATTTCTCCACCTGTTCCGCCCTGGTCACTCATCAATCCTTCAATAAAAGCAATTTGTTTTCCATCATTACTCCAACGCGGAACTGCTATTTGAAATTTTGGTTGATAGATCATTGTTGTATCATCACTAAAAATATGTTGCGTGTATAATTTTGAAATATACCAGTTATCATCGCCGGGTGGCGCTGCTGCAGTATAGCAAAATGATTTACTATCCGGGGACCAATCATATTCAAAAATGTAAAGCTGTTCAGGCGTTACAATTTTTGTTTCCCTTGTTTGAAGATTGATAACAGCAATGCGCTGAACATTTTTATTTACTGAAGAATCAATCAACCCAACATTACGATTTAATGCAGCCATCGGGTTTGGATTGCGGCTGGCCTTTTCAACATATAAAACACTTAAATAATTTCCATCCGGCGACCAATGCAAATGCGAAACATAACCATCAAAATTTGTGAGCGGTTGTTCTGTAAATAAATTTCCTGTTAATGCATCAGCGATAAAAATCTGTAGTTGATCTTTTGTTTTTGCATCAGATAAAAAAGCAATTTTTTTTCCATCCGGTGAATACTGTGGTTCACTTTCATTGCATGATTGATCTAGTGCATCAGCAGCAGTAATTCTTATTGCACTATCATTCAAATGCAATAAAGATCTTTCGTAAATAAGTTGCCCGTTATCACCATCTGCACACCATGCAATCGCTGTTGCCTCTTTATTCAATGTACATTGATAAATATATTTTACGCTGGCTTGTGTTTGATAAAACTTTGTAATGATTGACTTGCAACTTGTACTATCAAAATTTTGAGAATACGTTTTTTTTGAGATGTTGGCTATTGAAACAAGCATCAATATTCTAACACCATTTCTTAAACTTAAAATTGAAAAATTCACAGGCTAATATAAAGCAAACTTCGCCAGGGAATCCTTTCAATTTCCATTGATAATTTTCAAGTGCGCCAAATGATGATAGCCATGCCATTCATACATTGCTACCAATTCATGCAGACTTATGGTTACTTTATATTCAGGATGATAGATCGTTTTATTAAATGTTTCTTGCGGTAAAGATTCCAATAAAAAAAGCCACCTGTCAAATAGAAATTTAATAAGCATGATAGAATCTTCTACATTTTTATATTTGCTGTCTGCAAGCTTTGCGCATTCATTTTCATTGTATGGTTTAAGAATCGCGTCCTGCTCGGCAAGCAGCCATTTTGTTCTCATGTATGCGTTTATATAAACATCAACCAAATGATTAAACAATTGCAATGCAGTCCATCCGCCATCTCTATATGTTTTATTTAAATTTTCTTTTTTGAAGTTGCGAAAAAAATCTTCGAGTGATTGCGGAAAATCTTTTAAGCGATCAATCGAACGTTTTGTGTTTTCAAACGTGTAGTGTTTTCCGAATTCAAATCTTCCTGCCGGGTATCTTAATTTTTCAATCTCTTCTGCAGCTTGCATAAACATTAATTTATTTCGTCAATAATAAAATTCCAGTTGTAAATATCGGGCGCGGCACCATGTCTTATATTATCTAATTTATTTTTTAGTTTAAACATGATATTATCTGAAGTATATGATGGAAGCGCATATTCTTTTCCTTCAATTCCAACAACAGATACCGGTGAAATTAAAGCTGCAGTACCAACACCAAAAACTTCTGTAATGCTTCCATTACTTATTGCATCTTTCAATTCCTGAACAGAAACTTTTCTTTCTTCAATTTTGTAACCAAGTGTTTTTGCAATCGTCAACAAAGAATCTCGTGTAACGCCATCCAAAATAGAATCTGACAATGGCGGAGTAACTACAACATCATTTATTACAAACATTGCATTCATCATACCCGATTCTTCAATGTATTTATTTTCTTTGCTGTCTGTCCACAACACCTGGTCGAAGCCTTCTTCTTTTGCTTTTTTTGCAGGCAGAAATGCAGCGCCATAATTGCCGCCGCATTTTGCAGAACCGGTACCGCCTTTTGCTGCCCTAACAAATTCCGTTTCCACTTTTACTTTTATCGGTTTGGTATATAATGCAGGCACCGGCCCTGAAAAAATAATAAAGCGATATTCATCTGAAACTTTTACGCCAAACTTTGCTTCGCTTGCAAACATAAACGGGCGTATGTATAAACTTGATGGCGAAGCGGGCACCCAATTTTTATCTAACCATATCAGCTGAAATAATCCATCAACAAAAATTTCTTTTGGAATAACAGCCATGCACATTCTTTCAAGAGATTTTACAAAACGCTCATAATGTTTATCAACTCTGAAAATGTTTATACTGCCATCTTCCATTTTAAATGCTTTCATACCTTCAAAAACAGTTTGTCCATAATGCAATGCGAGCGCAGTTGGACTTAACGAAAGATTGGCGTACGGCATTATTTGAGGTGTTTGCCAGTTACCATTTTTATAATCGCAAACCAACATGTGATCTGAAACATGTCTACCAAATTCAAGATGATTAAAATCTACTTCGTTAATTTTTGAAGAAGTTATTTTGCGAACGGGTATTTCTGTGAGTACTTCCATATTGTATTTGTTTCGGGGTGCGT
>DASZUY010000278.1:0-6865 GCA_035547495.1 Parafilimonas sp.
AAAATCACACATCAGAAATCAACTTCTATGTTTAAAAATTATTTTAAAACAGCCTGGCGAAGTTTAGTGAATAACAAAGCATACAGTGCGCTAAATATTCTTGGTTTGGCAACAGGAATGGCTGTTGCATTGATCATTGGGTTGTGGGTTTATTATCAATATTCATATGATAAATTTTTGCCCGACTATAAACGGGTTTACCAGGTGCGCCGCAATTTTTATGGCAATGGCGATACAATGAATTACGGTGGCACTTCATTAAAACTGGCAACTATTTTAAGAACACAAATTCCGGAAGTGCAATACGTGGCTGAAACCGATGGCTTCAGTATGCATGGTTTGAAAGTTGATAATAAAAAATTTTATATCAAAGGCGGACAGGTTGGAAGTGATTTTTTGAAGATGTTTCAATATACATTACTGGAAGGAAATGCCAACGATGTTTTAAATAATCCGTATTCGATTGTGCTTACACAAAGCATTGCAAAAGCATTATTCGGTAATAAAGATCCAATTAATAAAGTTGTTCGTTTCGATAATAAAAATGATTTGAAGGTAACAGGCGTTTTAAAAGATATACCTTCTAACTCGACATTACAATTCAGTTATCTCGTTCCATTCAGTTATCTAGAATCAACGGATGATTTTACGAAGACTGCTCGTACCAAAGGTTTTGGCTGGACCAACTACATGGTGTTTGTGAAATTAAAAGATGGAATTTCTTATGCGCAGGTAGAACCTAAAATAAAAGACCTTGAAAAAACAGAGACAGACAATTTCATGTCGATGAAGACAAACATTATTCTTGATAATGTTGCCAACTGGCATTTGTATGAAAACTTTGATAAAGGAAAACTTACAACAGGCTTCATTCAATATGTAAACATTTTTACGATCATCGGTATTCTTGTATTATTAATTGCATGCATCAATTTCATCAATCTTACCACAGCAAGATCAGAAAAAAGAGCAAGAGAAGTTGGCGTAAGAAAAGCAATCGGATCGGGTAAAAGTCATTTAATATTTCAATTTCTTATTGAGTCTGTTTTGCTCACTTTTATCGCGTTCATTTTTTCGTTGCTGTTTGTTCAAGTAACGTTGCCTGCATTTAATACGCTCACCAATTCAGACATAAAAATTCCTTTTACCAATTATACATTTTGGTTGATCGCCTTAAGCTGTGTTTTATTAACCGGGCTTTTAGCAGGCAGCAGACCTGCATTTTATCTTTCTTCTTTTGAACCGGTAAAAGTGTTGAAGGGAAAAATAAATGTTGGTAAAGCTGCGGCATTACCACGTCAAATTTTAGTAGTGTTACAATTCAGTTGTTCCATTGCGTTGATCATTTGCACTTACATCATTTATCAGCAGGTTCAATATGCGAAAGACCGCCCATCTGGATATGATCAGAATCGGTTGATGATAACAAACATGAATGAAGATCTTGGTAACAATTACACTGCAATAAAGAATGAATTAATCGAAAAAAATATTGCATCATCAGTTACAACTGCAACGGCAAGTGTAACCGACGGCGCTAATCATAGGGATGTAGAAGATTTTCCGGGCAAACGACCTGGTGAATCTGTAGATATGGGCTGGATCAAAGTGTCTGATGATTATTTTAAAACACTTGGAATGCAAATGAAAGATGGAAGAAATTTTGATTCGCCGTCCGATACATTGAATGTAATTTTTAATGAAGCTGCAGTTAAATTATTACGTTTAAAAAATCCCCTGAATCAAACCATCACATGGATTGATACTAAGTTTAAAATAATTGGTATGGTAAAAAATGCGTTGATGCAATCGCCTTTTGAACAGGCTGATCCAACAATGTTTTTTTATGATCCGCATCCCCAGGATGTAATCATGTATCGCTTATCATCAAACATAAAAACACAAGACGCGATCACGAAACTAACATCCATTTTTAATCAGTACAATCCTGCTTATCCATACACTTACACATTTGCAGATGATAACTATGCAGCAAAATTTAAACTGGAAACATTGATTGGAAAATTGTCCGGCTTGTTTGCAGCGTTAGCCGTTTTTATTTCGTGTTTGGGTTTATTTGGATTAGCAGCATATGTAGCAGAACAACGTACAAAGGAAATTGGCATTCGCAAAGTGTTGGGTGCTTCAGTATCGCAGGTTTGGTTGATGTTATCAAAAGATTTTATTGTGTTGGTATTGATCAGTTGCGTGATTGCATCCCCTGTTGCTTATTACTACATGCACGATTGGTTGCAGCAATATGATTACAGAATAACGATAAGTGCTGTTGTATTTTTTGTTGCCGGCATTATGGCGATTCTAATTACGATTGTCACAATCAGTTTCCAGGCAATAAAAGCAGCGATTGCAAACCCGGTGAAGAGTTTGAGAACGGAATAAATAATTGCGAAAAGGGCAATTGAGAAATTTTGGAATTGCAATCAGACATCAATAAATCATACATCAGAAATCAACTTTTATGTTTAAAAATTATTTCAAAACCGCATGGCGCAAGGTTTCAAAAAACAAAGCATATGCAGCAATTAATATAAGCGGGTTGGCAGTTGGAATAGCAGCTTGTATTTTACTATTTATCGTTGTAGACTATGAATTGGGTTATGACACTTTTCAACCGAACTACAAAAATATTTATCATGTTGTAACTACTGATAAATACCCTGACGGCTTGCAATACACCGCCGGTATCCCCTATCCTGCACTTGAAGCATTACGCATCAAGTTTCCGCAAATAATAACAGGTGTATTGTTTGCAAATAATGGAAGCCAGGTTACTGTAACGGGTAGTAGCAGTCATAACATTTCTGATAAAAAATTTATAGAATTAACCGGGATGTTTTTTGCCGACCCGCAATTCTTTAAAATATTTCAATACAAATGGCTTGTAAGCGGACCCGAAGTTTTAAAAGATCCAAACGTTACAGTGCTTACGAAAAAAATGGCTGAAAAATATTTTGGCGATTGGCACCAGGCAGTTGGAAATCTTTTAAAACTTGATAATGTAATCACACTAAAAGTTGCAGGTATATTGGATGATGTGCCGGCTAATACAGATTTTCAACTTGGCGTTGTAACTTCTTATGAAACACTTAAAAGCTATCCTGATATCTATGGTTATACCACCACATGGGGAAGAACAACAAGCAGTAATCAAATATTTATGTTGCTGCCTTCATCTGAATCTGCAGAAAAAATAAATACGCAACTAAAAGATTTCAGCAAAAAAAATTATACTGAAGAAAAGAAAGGCAACATCCGCTGGAATTCTTTGCAACCGTTAAGTGATATACATTTCGATGAACGTTTTGGTAATCTTGGAGATCATGTTACAAGCAAATCAACCTTATGGACATTGTCTTTGATCGGAGTATTTATCATCATAATGGCTTGCATAAATTTTATAAACCTTTCCACAGCGCAAGCTGTAAACCGTTCAAAAGAGATCGGTATAAGAAAAGTGTTAGGCAGCAATCGCAAGAATCTTTTTTGGCAAATGATGGGTGAAACCGCGCTGATCGTTTGCATATCAGTGACAGTTGCTGTAACCATTGCGGAAATATGTTTACCTTATATAAAACACATTGATTCAATTAGTGAACCACTTAACATTTTAACTATTAGAACTATTGCATTTATTTTATTTATTGCATTAGCCGTTACTCTTTTCGCAGGATTATATCCTTCATTGATTTTATCCGGCTTCAACCCGATACTTGCCATTAAAAATAGAATTACATCTGCAACCGTAGGCGGAATTTCTTTAAGGAGGGGATTGGTGATAACACAATTTGCAATTTCACAAGTGCTGATAATAGGAACCATTGTAGCCATCTCTCAAATGAATTTTATACGCAACGCTGACCTTGGATTTAATAAAGAATCAGTGTTAGTGCTGAATGCAAATACAGACAGTGCTTTTACTTCAAGAGAAACTGCTTTCAAACAAACCTTGCTGCAATTACCCGGTGTACAGGCTGCAAGTTTTAGCAGTGATGTGCCTTCTTCAGATAATAATTGGGGAACAAGCTTTGCATTCAATCATCAACCCAATGAAAATTTTACGTTGTATTATAAGTGTGCCGATGCCGATTATTTTAAAACCTTTGGATTACAGTTTGCCGCTGGTCATGGCTATGATGCAGGCGATTCAGTAAATGATGTGGTGATCAATGAAACGCTTGTAAAAAAGCTTGGTTTAAAAAATGCAGGCGATGCAATCGGCAAACAGATAAGAATGGGGCAAGACGAATGGAAAACCATTGCAGGTGTAGTAAAAGATTTTAAAACAAATTCTCTTCGTGATGAGGTAGAACCAATTTTAATTAAACCTAAGAAAAGATTGTACGCGGTAACTTCTGTGAAAATAAGAAGTTCAAACCTCGCACAAACAAAAAATACTATTGAAAAAACATGGGATAAATTTTATCCTGAATATGCTAACACAAGCAGTTTCATGGATGACAATATCAACAATTTTTATCAGCAGGAAAACCAGTTATCGTTGTTATATAAAATATTTGCAGGCATTGCCATTTTCATTTCCTGTCTTGGTTTGTATGGCTTGGTTTCGTTTATGGCTGTACAACGCACAAAAGAAGTAGGCATTCGCAAAGTGCTTGGTGCAAGTGTTGCAAACATCATGTATCTTTTTTCAAAAGAATTTACACTGCTGATTATCGCAGCATTCATTATTGCTGCGCCACTTGCATGGTATATGATGAATAACTGGCTGCAAAATTTTCACTATCGCATACAAATAGGTATCGGTGTTTTTGCACTTGCCGTATTGGTTTCTGTTGTGATTGCTTTAATAACAGTAGCATATAAATCATTGAGAGCGGCAATTGCAAACCCGGTGAAGAGTTTGAGAACGGAATGAAGAGCGTGAATAGTGAATCGTCAATCGTGCATAATGAATTACTAAATCAGGCATCAATAAATCATACATCAGAAATCAACTTCTATGTTTAAAAATCACTTTAAAACAGCGTGGAGAAATCTTGTGAAAGGCAAAATGCATTCATTCATCAATATTATTGGTTTGTCAATAGGTATGGCAGTAACAATACTGATAGGTTTATGGATTTGGAGTGAATTATCATTCAATAAAAATTTTGACAACTATGACCGCATTGCGCAGGTAATGCAAACAGAAACTTTAAACGGAAATGTTGTTACGGGCAAAGGAAACGTGATTCCGCTTGCCAAAACTTTACGCAATAATTATGCAGGCGACTTTAAACATGTTGTGCTTTCATCGTGGAGCATGAACAGTTTGGTGAATGCAGGTGATAAAAGCATCAACACGCAAGGCAATTATATGGAAACCGAAGCGCCTGGTTTGTTGAGTTTAAAAATGATCGCAGGTACAGCAAAATCATTTCAATCAAAATCTACTGTGCTCTTATCGGCGTCAATGGCAAAAGTGCTTTTTGGAAATGTAGATGCAATTGGAAAGGTTGTAAAAATTGATGGTGATCTTGATGAAAAAGTTGTTGGCGTATATCAGGACTTTCCCGAAAATTCTTCTTTTAAAGATGTATCATTTATTGCGCCGTTTTATGATTTAACAAGCTGGGTTACCGGAAATGAAGACAGTTGGACGGATGAATCTTTTCAGATTTTTGTGCAGCTAAACCCGAATGCAGATTTCAAAACTGTATCAAATAAAATCCGGCATATAAAACTGGACAAAATAGATGCACAAACAGCCAGGTCAGAGCATCCGCAAATGCTTTTGCAACCCATGAGCAAATGGCATTTATATTCCGAATTTAAAAATGGTGTGAACGTTGGCGGTGCTATTCAATATGTTTGGATGTTTGCAATAATTGGTGTGTTTGTTTTGCTGTTGGCTTGCATCAACTTTATGAATTTAAGTACAGCAAGAAGTGAAAAGCGTGCAAAAGAAGTGGGCATCAGGAAAGCGATAGGTTCATTGCGTTCACAACTCATCAATCAATTCTTCAGCGAATCTTTATTAACTGCAATGCTTGCTTTTATTTTTTCGCTGGCATTAGTTGTGATTGTACTTCCATTTTTCAACAGTGTTTCAGGCAAGCATATTAGTTTGCCATTAAACAATGTTTATTTCTGGCTAATCGGTGTCGGCTTTAGTATCATCACAGGTTTAATTGCCGGTGTTTATCCTGCATTATACTTGTCTTCTTTTCGCCCGGTAAAAGTTTTGAAAGGAACTTTTAAAGCTGGAAGAAATGCTTCAACACCAAGAAAAGTTTTGGTGATTTTACAGTTCACTGTTTCTGTTGTTTTAATCATTGCAACCATTACTATTTTCAGGCAGGTACAATTTGCTAAAAGCAGACCCACTGGTTACAACAATCAAGGCTTGATTACAATTATTATGCGCACCGATAATTACCATAACAACCTTAACAACATGCGCAATGATCTGCTTGAACAAGGTGCTATCGCAGACATGGCTGAGTCTAATTCTCCGGTTACAGAGAATGACCACTTTAGTAATGGCTTTAGCTGGGCTGGTATGAATGCAACTGTGAGTGCAAGATTCAATACAGTTAATGTTACGCAGGATTATGGTAAAACAGTTGGATTGCAATTTATTGATGGCAGAGATTTCGATAAACCATTCAGTCAGGATTCTACATCCATTATTCTTAATCAAAAAGCGGCAGATTATATTGGATTTAAAAATCCTATTGGCAAAACCATTCAACAATACGGAACAACATATACAATTATTGGTGTTGTTAAAGATGCTGTAACGGAATCACCATATGAACCTGCAAAGCCAACGATTTACTTTCCGCTTGGTCCGCTGGATGGTGGCATTTTGAATATCAAACTAAATCCAAACATGGCAACG